>CAZEJZ010000022.1:0-15371 GCA_964512415.1 uncultured Opitutaceae bacterium | reverse complement strand
CGATGCTGCCGAGATAGAACCCTCCGTGCTTCTTGCATGCGGCGGTCACGACCTGGCTCCGATTGCCCTTGGCCAGCATGATCATCGAGCCGCCGTGGGCCTGAAAGAGGTCGACGTAGCTGTCCATGCGCCCCGCCGTGGTCGGCCCGAAGGAGCCCGAGGCGTAGCCCTTGGGCGTCTTCGCCGGACCGGCGTAGTAAACGGGATGGTTCTTGAAATAGTCCGGGAGCCCTTGGCCGGCGTCCACGCGCTCCTTCAGCTTTGCGTGGGCGGAGTCGCGGGCGACGATCAACGGGCCGGTGAGCAGCACGCGGGTGGTGACGGGGTGCTTGGACAGCTCGGCGAGGATCGCCGGCATCGGCTGGCGCAGGTCGATCCGGACCACGTGGTCGTCCTTGATCGTCCGCTCGCTCGCCGGGATGAACCGGCCGGGATTGGTCTCCAGCTTCTCGAGGAAAATTCCGTCTCGCGTGATCTTGCCCTTGATGTTGCGGTCGGCGGAGCAGGAAACCCCCATGCCGACGGGGCAGCTCGCGCCGTGGCGCGGCAGGCGAATCACGCGGACGTCGAGTGCGAAGTACTTTCCGCCGAACTGGGCGCCGATGCCGCTCTGCTGGGCGATCTTGAGGATCTTCGCCTCCCACTCGAGGTCGCGGAAGGCGCGGCCGTGCGCGTTGCCCGTCGTGGGCAGCGTGTCGTAGTACTTCGTCGAAGCGAGCTTCACCGTCTTCAAGCAGGCTTCGGCGCTGGTGCCACCGATGACGAAGACAAGATGGTAGGGCGGGCAGGCGGCGGTACCGAGGTAGGGAAGCTTGTCGGCGACGAACTTCTCGAGGCTCTTGGGATTGAGCAGGGCGCGGGTTTCCTGGAAGAGGAACGTCTTGTTCGCGGAGCCGCCGCCCTTGGCGACGAAGAGGAATTCGTAGGCGGAGCCCTCCGTGGCGTAGAGATCGATCTGGGCCGGCAGGTTGGTGCCGGTGTTCGTCTCGTTCCACATGTCGAGCGGGGCGGTCTGCGAGTAACGCAGGTTCTCCTTCGTGTAGGTCTCGTAGATGCCCTTGGAGATCCACTCGGCGTCGTTGGCTCCGGTCCAGACCTGCTGGCCCTTCTTCGCGACGACCGTGGCGGTGCCGGTGTCCTGACAGAAGGGCAGGATCCCCTCGGCGGAAATCTCGGCGTTCTTCAGGAGCGTTCGGGCGACGTAGTGATCGTTGTCGGAGGCCTCGGGATCCTTGAGGATCGCGGCGACCTGCTCAAGATGCTTGGTGCGCAGGAGGAATTGCGTGTCCCGCAAGGCGTGCTGCGCGAGGAATGCCAGAGCCTCGGGCTCGACCTTGAGGATTTCCCGCCCTTCGAACGTCGCGGTGCTCACGCCCTCCTGCGAAAGAAGCCGGTACTCGGTGTCGTCGGCTTCGAGAGGGAACGGATCCTGGTAGACGAAAGGAGGCGTGGGCATGACGTGACGGGAGAACGATAACCGGCTGAGCGTGGGAGACAAGCCGGGGCGCCGGGTTGAGCGGCGGGAGGGGATCACCCGGGCGATCCGCCGCGTTCGAGCGAGCGCCGCGGCTCAGACGATCTTGAGCTTGGGCAGATCCTGGCCGTCGACGAGCCCGACCGGGCGGCTGCGGCCGTCGACGACGATGAGGTCGTCGATCTTGTGAGCCTCGAAGAGCCGGAGTGCATCGACGACCAGCGCGGTGTCGCGGATGGTTTTGGGACGGCGCGTCATGAACTGCGCGACGGGGAGGGTCAGGAACGTGGGCCCGGTGGACAAGGCGGCGCGGCGGACATCGCCGTCGGTGAGGATGCCGCCCAGCCGGCCGGCCTTTCCGGTCGTGAGGGCAATGGAGCCACTCTTGGCCTTGGTCATGGCGAGGATGGCGTCCTGGACCGAGACGGAGTCGGGAGCGATCGGAAGGCGGTCGCCGGTCCGCATGATGTCGCGGACGCGCAGCAGCAGGACGCGGCCGAGATTGCCGGCGGGGTGGAAGCGGGCGAAGTCGTCGCGCGTGACGCCGCGTGCCTCGAGCAGCACCATGGCGAGGGCGTCCCCGAGAGCGAGGGCGGCGGTGGTGCTGGCGGTCGGGGCGAGGGCCAGTGGGCAGGCCTCGCGCGGGACGTGGTAGATCAGCTGCAGATCGGCGTTCCGGGCCAGTTCGGAGTCAGGCGTGGACGTGAAGGCGACGATCCGGACGCCGAAGCGTTTCAGGCACGGCACGAGCCGGATGATTTCCTCGGATTGGCCGCTGTTGCTGAGGAGCAGGGCGAGATCCCCGCTCTCCACCAGGCCGAGATCGCCGTGCAGCGCCTGGGTGGGATCGAGGAAGCACGACGAAATGCCGGTGCTGTTGAACGTGCCGCAGAGCTTCTGGGCGATGTGGGCGGACTTGCCGACGCCGGAGAAGATCAGCCGCTGGCCGCGGTTGGCGGCGTCCTCGATGGCGGAGGCCACCGCGACGAAGGCCGCGTCGAGTCCTTGCGAGGTGGCGCGGATCGCGGCGGTCTCGATGTGGAGGCAGGCCCGGGCGCGGGCGAGGGCGGTTTTGGAGTTCAGCGCCATTTCGCGTTTGAGTCGGTTGCGGAAACGGTGAACGGTGCCCTCCTTGGCTCTGCCAGACAATCCCTTTCCGGACGATGCCGCGCCGCTTTTCCCCGATTCCGCTGCTCCTCATGGGACTCCTGCTTTTGCTTGCCGCGTGCGACGGTGGCGAGCGTATGGGTCTGACGGCGGAGACGGATGATCCAGGCTATCGTCGGGGCAAGGAACTCCTGCGGCAGGGGCGGAATCAGGAGGCGTTGGGCGCCTTTCTCAAGGTGATCGAACGGCGCGACGAGGATGCGGCGGAGTCGCATCTGGAGGCGGGCCTCCTGTACCAGCAGCACATCCGGGATCCGATCGCGGCGATCTACCACTACCGCAAATTTCGGGAGCTCAAGCCCAACTCCCCGCAGGCCGACCTGGTGCGGCAGCGCATCGATGCGGCAAAGCGGGAGTTCGCGAGCACGTTGCCCGGCGATCCGCTGAACAACACGGTGGATCCTCGCTTTAATTCCTACGATCAGGTCGAGCGCCTCCGCCGGGAGAATGAAGCCTTGAAGGCTGATCTGGCGGATTTTCGCGCCCGCGGGTTGGCCCGATCGAGCGGTTCGGTCGCGTCCACGCCGGAGCGGGAGACCACCTCGACCGCCGTTCTCGACGCGACCCCGGCCGCTCCGGTGGAGGAAGGGTCGCCGCTGGTCGCCCTCGATGTCCTGAAGGATCGTTCTGCGCGCACCCTCGCGGAACGCCCTGCGGTCCCCGAGGAGGAAGCTCCGTTGATTCGTGCCCAGGCTCCGCCGGTCGCCACGCCCACGCCGGCGGCCGCGGCCCCGGCGGCGACCCCGCGCACGCACGTCGTCGTGCGGGGCGACACCCTGCAGAGTATTGCCCTCCGCTACTACAGCGACCGCAGTCGCTTCCGCGACATCTATGCGGCGAACCGCAGTGTGATGAATTCGCCCAACGACCTGCGGATCGGCATGGAGCTCAAGCTTCCGTGAGGCCCAGCGCCGCGCGGGCGCGTTGGTGGTCGGCGGGGGTGTCGATGTCGAGCGCGAGCTCCGGAAAGTCCTCCGCTTCCGCCTCTCCCCGGGCTCGGGCGGCCTGGATCAGCTCGCGGGCGCCGTGATCTCCGTTCAGCGACTCAAGGGCCGAGAAGTACGCTGACGTGAAAAGGGCGGGTGCCCCGAGGCGTTCCTGGTAGCGGGCCGCGACGAGGGCGGCGCCACTGGCGTGCTGTCGGGCCACCAGCCGCGCGATCACGGCGGCACCGAAGTGCGGCTGGTCGCAGAGCGCGAACACGGCACCGTCGATTTTCCGCGAGAAGCACCGCAGCGTGGCGAGGCCGGTGCGCAGCGACGAGGCCATCCCCTCGGCCCACGCGGAGTTCTCAGCGACCAGTACGGGCAGCGAGGCCAGTGCCGAGCGCACGTTCGAGGCGTGTGCCCCCACCACGACCACGATTGGCCACGCGGCGGAGGCCAGCGCCGCTTCCGCCGCCCGCACGACGAGCGGACGGCCGCCGAGGACGAGCAACGGCTTCGGCTGTCCGAGTCGCGAGCCGGCGCCGGCGGCGAGGATGACGCAGCCGACGTGTTGGCAGGGCGGCGTTTTCATCGTGAGTGGATCGGTTGGCTCCGCTCGCGGAGCGGGCGGCCATCCCGGCCCGACAGGCGGCATTGAATTTCGGACACGATGGCTAGGGCGACCGCAGCGGGACCGTCGCCGCCGAGATCCAGACCGACCGGGGCATGGAGGAGATCGGTCCCGCCGGCGGGCTCATCGGAAAGCGAGGCCGTCGCCGCCGCCTCGCGCAGAAGTCGCTCGGCCCGGGCCCGCGGGCCGAGCAGCCCGAGGTAAGCAAGGGGCCGGGGCCGGAGGCCGGCGAGGAGCGGGAGGTCGTGTACGTAGTGGTGCGTCATGATCACCGCCCCCGTCCGTCGATCGGTGGCGGCCGCCCCGAGGAGCGACGTGATGGACCCCGTGTGCCAGCCGGCGGCCTCGGGAAACCGCTCCCGCGTCGGGAGTGCGGGGCGGGGGTCGAAGACACTGACCTCCCAGCCGAGGGCGGCGCTGAAGCGCACGAGGGGGCGGGCATCGTCGCCGGCACCGAACACGAGGAGGCGGAACGGCGCAGGAATGTCGTTGATGAAACAATCCCCAGCCGAGGCCGCGGGGTAGTCGGGCGTGGCCACGGCGGTACCCAGCCCGCGGAGGGAGGATGGACCAAACGTCACGCCAAGCCGGATGCCCTGTCGGGCTCGTGCCGCAGTGCGCACGGGTGCAGCCCAGCCCGGGCAGGCAGGGAGAGGCTCGATCAGGATTCGGACCACTCCGTGACAACCGAGACCCACTCCCCAAACCACGTCGTTTTCCTCGCGGGTGTCATAGGTGGCCAACTCGGCACGGCCGGTGTCCCGGACGCGTGCGCAGCGTGCTATCACATCGGCTTCGAGGCATCCGCCGCTGAGCGTCCCGTGCGATGTACCCTCGGCGGTGAACAGGAGCCGCGCCCCAGCTCGCCGGTAGGACGATCCCGAAACCTCCACCAAGGTCGCGAGGGCCGCAGGGAAGGTCCCGGGGTCGTCGAGACGCGCGAGGAGGCTGGAAAACTCGTTCACCGGAGAAAGAGGCTGGGGGAATTCAGGCCTCCGGCAAGCGAGGGGAGAGGATCGGCGGAGAAGGGGTTTCCCGATTCGGCGGGCCTGCGAGGAATCTCGACAGCGGTGGGGCGCGCTGACCGCTGACTAGAATGGTCCACCAAAAACACCGCAAGGAACCGGCGGGCGGCTCCAGTGGAATGCTTAATGCAACTTAATTTAAAATACGGTTTTTTCGGGTCCGCGCGTTGCGCGATCCGGAAGCGTTTCTTAACGTCTACCCCTTAAACGCAAGTCCTTCCCACAAGGGCACGTGCGTTCAGCAAGCACACCACCACCCACCACACCCATGAACACTGATCAAATGAAGGAGAAAGCTTCGGGTCTGCCGCTGTTCGGCGGTTCCCGTTCGCTCCCTGCCTCCCGAATCGCTCGCCTGACCGCCCTCGTCGGTCTTTCGGCGGCGGTTTCCCTGTCCGCCCAGACGACCTCCAAGACGTCCACCACCGCCGCGAAGGCGTCCGATGAAAAGACGGAAGAGGTGAAGCTCGAGAAGTTCGAGGTCACCGGTTCCCGCATCAAGCGGCTCGACGCCGAGACTCCGGCGCCGGTCGTGAACTTCAGCGCGGCCGAGATCCAGCAGGGCGGCTTTACGTCGCTGGGTGACTTCGTGCAGAGCCTGCCGTTCAACACGGGCTCGACGAACTCGGTCGTCCAGACTGCCTCGTTCACCCGCGGCGCTGCGACGGTCAATCCCCGCGGCTTGGGCAGCAATCGCTTCCTCGTCCTGATCAACGGTCGCCGTTCCGTGGGCTACGCGCTGACCAACTCGAACAACCAGACGGTGTTCGACTTCAATTCCATCCCGATCGCCGCCATCGACCAGATTTCCTACCTGAAGGACGGTGCTTCGGCGATTTACGGTTCGGACGCCGTGACCGGCGTGATGGACATCAAGCTGAAGAAGAACTTCTCCGGCCTGCAGTCGGACGTCCTCGTGGGTAACACGTTGGGTCACGATACGTTCACCAAGCAGGCGTCGTTCCTCGTCGGTGCGCAGTCCGGCAAGACCTCGATCGTCTTCGTCGGCAGCTACTCCGGCGCGAATGACAACTTCATCAAGGACTACGCCCGTTCGCGCACGACTGACTACTCGTCCGCCGCGCCCAAGGGCATCAATCAAAACAGCTCCCTCAACTGGCCGGCGAACGTCAACCTGACGGCCGCTCAGGCGACTGCGGCGGGCTTCACCACGGGTTCCGGCCTGTACGTGCTCAGCGGCGGCAGACCCACGGCGAATCCGACGAGGTCCCAGTTCACCCGCGTCGCCGCGGCCCCGAACGAGAACCGTTACGACTTCGCCCAGACCTACCAGTTGTTCCCCTCCTACGACTACAAGGGCGTTTACACGAACCTCCGCCACGAGATCAACAACCGCCTCTACGTCTTCGGCGAGATCATCTACTCGAATAACTCCACGGCTTACAGCTTCACGCCGTCGGTCATTCAGAGCGTGCAGAACCCCGGCACCGGCCCGACCGGCCTGCTGAACGTTCCCGCCTCGAATCCGTACAACCCGTTCGGCTTCGATATCACGAACTTCCTCTACCGCACGAACTTCGGTCTGCCGCGCAAGTTCGACACGAAGTCGACGGCCGCCACGTACCTGCTGGGAATCGGCGGTGAGCTGTCGAACAACTGGACCTGGGAGGCGGGCGCCTCCCTCGCGTCCGGCGACGTGAATGGCGTCTCGCGCAACCAGATCCGTGCGGCCGACCTGCAGGCTGCGCTGAACGGCACGACCCGTCAGACCGCGCTCAATCCCTTCGGTCCGTCCGACAACCAAGATGTCGTCAACCGTCTCTTCACGGTCTCGAACAGCGTCTACTCGGCCCGCGCCCAGATGTTCGACTTCACGGTCTCGGGCAACCTCTTCGAGCTCCCGGGCGGCGACATCGGCATCGCGGCCGGTGCCGAGGCCCGCAAGGACATCATCGACCAAGCCCCGGACACCGCCTCCTTCGTCGGCTCCGGCGGCGGCACCCCGTACCGCGGTGATCGCGAGATCTTCTCCGCCTACGTGGAAGCCACCCTCCCGATCACCCGCTCGCTCGAGGCGCAGGTCGCGGCTCGTTATGAGGACTACAGCGACTTCGGCAACACCACGAAGCCCAAGATCGGCGCCAAGTGGAAGCTCCCGCAGACCAAGTGGGTCGACGTCCTGCTCCGCGCGTCCTTCTCGCAGTCCTTCAAGGCTCCGGACCTCGGCCGTCTCTACACCGCGGCGACCGTGGCGTTCAGCTCGACCGTCCGTCAGGACCCGAAGCGTCCGCAGGATGCCCCCACCCAGCTGCGCATCGTCACCTCCGGCAATGCCACGCTGCAGCCCGAAGAGGCCGACGCCTACTACGCGGGTGCGGTGTTCGACGTGAAGGCCGTCAAGGGCCTGTCCTTCGCCGTCGACTACTTCATGTTCGAGATCAAGGACGTTATCTCGAGCCCGTCCGACACGACGCTGCTCGCGCGTGAAGACCAGTTCCCCGGCGCCGTCGTCCGCGATACCACGCAGGGTAATCCCGGCCCGATTCTCTTCATCCGCCGTGTGCCGTTCAACGTCGCGAAGCAGTGGTACGAGGGCATGGACTTCGAGGCGAAGTATGACATCCGCGACACGCGCCTCGGCCGCTTCCAGTTCACCGCCAACGCCACGCGTACGCTGAGCATCAAGTCGAACTCCGGCATCCGCGACGCCAGCGGCAATCTGCCGGCTGACTTCGAGAACGTGGGCAAGTACAACAACCCGAAGTGGAATGGCACGTTCGGCACCGCCTGGGCCTACAAGACCTACAGCGCCGCCGCCCGTCTGAACTACATCGGCGCCTACTACAACGACGCCTACACCCTCGCCGGCTGGGGCGAGAACGCCGTGGCCACGGTCAACACGAGCTTCACCTACAGCGGTCTCTGGGACACCCGGATCACCGTGGGCGTGAACAATGTGTTCGACCGCCAGCCGCCGTTCAACGGCTACGAGACGACCAGCTACGACCAAAGCACCTACGGTGCCCTGGGCCTCGGCCGGTTCGTCTACCTGCGCCTGAGCCGCGACTTCTAAGCCGCGTCCGTTCCGGGCCGTCGCCGGCCCGCACGGTTTTGCACTCCCCGCCTTGCGCTCCCCGCGCAGGCGGGGTTTTTTTGCGCTCATGAAGACCCGTTTCGCCCCGCTCCGGCTGACCGCCGGCTTCGCCCTCCTTCTGGCCCTTGCCGGCGCGGCCACCCCCAGTCGCGCCCAGCCTTCATCACCTCCGCCGGAGATTCCCGTCGAACACTTCTTCCGCAACCCGGCGATCACCCAGCTGCGTTTCTCCCCGAGCGGTCGCTACATCGCGGCCCTCGTCCCCCACGAGCGCCGTCTCAATCTGGTGATCATGGACCGCGAGGCCAAGACGAAGAACCTGATCACGGCCTTCAAGGATTTCGGAATCTCCTCCTACCGCTGGGCCAACGATGACCGCTTGGTCCTGCTCATCGACGACGATGGCGACGAGGACCTGCTGCCCTTCGCCATCAACCGCGACGGAAAGGACTTCATGAAGTTCGATGATACGAAGGCGTTCATCGAGATCTCGCGCACCGACCCAAAGAATCCGCGCCGCGTCCTCGCGCTCTCCAACCAGACCCACCGCGATCGCGCCGATCCCGTCTGGCTCGACGTCAAGACCGGGAAGGTCACCGTCATCGCCGCCAACCCGGGCGACGTGCGGAGCTGGGTCCTCGATTGGAACAACGTCGCCCGTTTCGGCCTCTCGGGCCGACTGCTCGAACAAACCATCCTCTACCGCGACAAGGCCGGCGACGACTGGAAGACCCTCGCCACCTTCGAGGACGGTCAGCCCAGCTGGCGCCCGCTCGCCTTCGCCGGCGACAACCGCACGGTCTACGTGACGTCCAACATCGGACGAAAGACGTTCGCCATCTACACCTACGACACCGTCACGCGTCAGCGGAGCGCCGAGCCGGTCTTCGCGGATCCCGAGGACCGCTACGACGTCACCGAGGTCATCATCGGCGGCACCGAGGGTAAGGTCGTGGGCGCCCGCTACACGACCGACCGGGTGACCGAGGTCTACTGGGACCCGACCTACCAGCGCCGCCAGCGCATCCTCGACCAGGCCCTGCCCGGGCTGGTGAACTCCCAGCAGCTCGTCACCGATGACGGGCGGCAGGTTCTCGTGGTTTCCCGCTCGGACCGTGAACCGGGCGTCTACTACCTGTTCGACGAGCAGAACAAGAAGATCGAGGAGCTCGCGGTCATCCGCCCGCACCTCGACCCCGCGACGCTCGCGCCGATGAAGGCCATCCGCTACCGCGCCCGCGATGGGCTCGAGATCGAGGCCATGCTCACGCTCCCCGTCGGCCGCGCCCCGCGCGGTCTACCGCTCGTCATCAATCCGCACGGCGGGCCGTTCGGAATCCGGGATGAATGGCGCTACAACCCCGAAGTGCAGCTCTTGGCCAACCGCGGCTTTGCCGTCCTCCAGCCCAATTACCGCGGCTCCGGCGGCTACGGACAGTGGTTCGAGCAACGCGGCTACCGGACGTGGGGACGGGCGATGCAGGACGACTTGTCCGACGCCGTGAAGTGGGCCGTCGAGACCGGTCTCGCCGATCCGCGCCGCGTGGTCATCGCCGGCGCCAGCTACGGTGGCTACGCCGCCATGGCCGGGCTCACCTTCACCCCCGAACTCTACGCCGCCGGTGTCAACTACGTCGGCGTCACCGATCTCAAGCTCATCGCCTCCCAGCGCCGTTCACGTGACGACCGCAAGTTCTGGACCAAGACGCGTCTCGGCGACTTCTACGAGGACGCCGATGAGCTCTACGCCCGCTCGCCCGTCAACTTCGCCCAGCAGATCCAGGCCCCGGTGATCATGGCCTACGGACAAACCGACCCGCGCGTCACGCGCGAGCACGGTGACGACATGCGGGCCGCGATGAGCAAGCACGGGAAGGAATTCGAATTCCTGATTGAATCCGGCGAGGGGCACGGTTTCCGCAAGGAGGAGAACGCGATCGCGTTCTACAGCCGCGTCGACGAGTTCCTGAAACGGCACGTGCTGGCCAAGGTCGACGTGAAGATCGGACCGACCGAGGTGCTTCAGCTGCCGGCCAAGTCGGACGAGTAAGGGTTCGTCCACACGGTCTCGCTTCCCCTTGCGCTTCCGCGCGTGACGCCGGCCGTCCTGCGTCACGCGCCGGTGTGCGGCGGATCACTCCGGCACTACGATCGCTTCGCCGATGGTCACTTCGGCGCGGGCGTCGGTGTAGACCTGCAGGCCGCGGCTGGTTTCGCCGAAGAACGGGGTCGCGTTGCGGACGAGCATCTTGGCCACGGCGGAGAAGGGCTGGGCGCGATCCTTCGGCGCCGCCACGAAGGTCGTCCAGAGCCGCCGGGCGGCTTTCCCTTGAGACTTCAGCTCGCCGTAGTCGAAGGCATCGACCACGATGAGGTGAAAGTCCCGCGTCAGCTCATACTCGGTCAGGCTGAGCGGCCCGCTCCCGGTCTGTCCGAGCAGGGCGGGATTGGTTCCGCCCGCGAGCGAGGAGGGCGAATCGCCGCCGCCGCCTCGACCGCCCGCGGACGCCTTGCCGAAGATCGATCCACTGGACTGGTTTTCCCGCGCCGCGGACAGGGCATCGTCGTTGCCACCGGCCCGGCTGTCCCACAGCACATCGCCGCCTAAAGTATGCAGCCCGCGGCCTTGGGGTTTCGCTTCGAGGCCGTCGCGCCAGGTGAGCTGCTCGGTCCGCACGGTGGGAGTGCGCCACGGGCGCGTGCCGTAGTGCACGCGGAGCACGAGTTGCACGCTGCCGGGCTCGCGGATCAGCCCTTGCTCGTCCGCTGCGTTGCGGTAGCCCCGGCTGGCCAACGCCGGCGTGAGCAGGCGGCAGAGATCCTCGTAGGTCACGTCCGAGGCATAGATTTCCCCGGGCAGGAAGACGAAGAGCTGGGGCTGCGCGGGGGCGCTCACGGTTGGCGCCGCCGGGTTGACCTGATTGCGCGTCGCGACGCTCTCAAGGAGCTTGCCGCGCTCGGTCGTCCGGTAGTTGGCGGCCGACACGGAGACGGGGGCTGGACCTTTGATCTCCTCGGCGGCCGGGAGCGATGGGACCGCGACGCTGCCGAGCGCAAGGAGGGCGAGTCCGGCCAGGCGATGCCAGTGGGTGCGGGCAGACGGTCGACGACGCGCGGAGGCCGGTTCCGGCCGCCGATGATGGAAAGAGACCGAGTCGGATGCGCCTTCTGGCGCCGCGTGGTGCGGGTCCGACGCCGCCGCGTCCTGCGGCGGCGGAGCGATCGCCGTCATGGGATTTTCGCGGCCGGTGCCGCCTCGGCGAATGCTTCCATGCCCACGCATGAGCACACGAGATGGCGATCGCCGTAGACATTGTCGACGCGGCCGACGCTGGGCCAGAACTTGGCCTGCCGCACGGATGTGGTCGGGAACGCCGCCAGTTCGCGTGAGTAGGGACGATCCCATGCGTCCGCCATCACCACCGAGGCGGTGTGCGGGGCGTGCTTGAGCGGGTTGTTGGCGCGGTCGAGCTCGCCTGAGGCGATGCGGGTCATTTCCCCGTGAATCGAGATCATCGTGTCGCAGAATCGATCCAGCTCAGCCTGCGATTCGCTCTCGGTGGGCTCGATCATCAGCGTCCCGGCGACCGGCCAGCTCATCGTCGGGGCGTGGTAGCCGTAATCCATCATGCGCTTCGCGACGTCCTCCACCTCGATGCCGGACTTTTTCCAGGAGCGAAGATCGATGATGCACTCGTGCGCCACCCAGCCGGCGGCGCCCTTGTACAGCACCGGGAAGTACGGATCGAGGCGGCGGGCGATGTAGTTCGCGTTGAGGATCGCGCGCTTGGTCGCCTCGGTCACGGCGGTCGAGCCCATCATGCGGATGTACATCCAGGAAATCACAAGGATCGACGCCGAGCCGTGGTTCGCAGCCGAGACGGCGCGGTTGCCTTGGGTCTGCTCGGGCCGTGCGCCCGGTGTGCCGGGCAGGAAGGGGGCGAGGTGCGCGGCGACGCCGATGGGTCCCATGCCGGGGCCGCCGCCGCCGTGCGGGATGCAAAAGGTCTTGTGGAGGTTGAGGTGGCAGACATCCGCCCCGATGAAGCCGGGGGAGGTCAGGCCAACCTGCGCGTTCATGTTCGCGCCGTCCATGTACACCTGACCGCCCCGCTCGTGGATGAGGGCGCAGATGTCGCGGATCGAGGCCTCGAACACGCCGTGGGTCGATGGGTAGGTGACCATCAGCGCGGCGAGGTTCGCGGCGTGCTGGTCGGCCTTCGTCCGCAGGTCGACGAGGTCAATGTTGCCGTCGCCATCGCAGGCGACCGGCACGACGGACATCCCACACATGACCGCGCTGGCGGGATTGGTGCCGTGGGCGCTGGTGGGGATCAGGCAGACCGTGCGGTGTGCGTCGCCGCGGGAAAGGTGGTAGTCGCGGATCGCGAGCAGCCCCGCGAATTCCCCTTGGGAGCCGGCGTTGGGCTGCAGTGAGACGGCGGCGAAGCCGGTGATTTCCGCCAGCCAGCGCTCGAGGTCGCGGAAGAGCCGCGCGTAACCGCGCGTCTGCTCCGCCGGTGCGAGCGGGTGGATGCGGCCGAACTCCGGCCACGTCACCGGGAACATTTCGCTGGCCGCGTTCAGCTTCATCGTGCACGAGCCGAGCGCGATCATCGAGTGGCAGAGCGAAAGGTCCTTCGCCTCGAGCCGCTTGATGTAGCGAAGCATCTCGTGCTCGGTGTGGTAACGCTGGAAGACGGCGTGCTGCAGGAAATCCCCGCGGCGCGCGTGCGCCTCGGGGAAGGCATGGCGGATGCCCGACGGATCGGGCAGGGTGGCGGACTCCCGGAAGAGGCCGAGCAGCACCTCGACGTCGGCGCGGGTCGTGGCTTCGTCGAGCGAGAGGCCCACCGCATCGTCCGCGATCACGCGCAGGTTGAGTCGTCGCGCATGAGCGGCCGCGTGGACCCGGGCTGCGGCGACGCCGCGGACCACGATCGTGTCGAAGAACGGACCGTCGTCCACCTTTGCCCCGGCGGCGCGGAGTCCGGCCGCGAGCCACTCGGTCAGGAACTTGATTCGGCGCGCCATCCGGCGCAGTCCCTCGGGTCCGTGGAAGACGGCGTACATCGACGCCATCACGGCGAGCAGCACCTGGGCGGTGCAGATGTTGGAGGTGGCCTTGTCGCGGCGGATGTGCTGCTCGCGCGTGCCGAGCGCCATGCGCAGCGCCGGTCCGCCTTGGGCATCGCGGGAGACGCCGATCAGGCGCCCAGGCATCTGACGCTTGTAGACGTCGCGCGTGGCCATGAAGCCCGCATGCGGTCCGCCGAAGCCGAGCGGCACGCCGAAGCGCTGCGCAGAACCGACCGCCACGTCCGCCCCGAACTCCCCCGGCGGCCGCAGCAACGTGAGCGCGAGGAGATCGGTGGCGACGACAAGCAGACCGCCCGCCGCGTGGATCCGCGCGGCGACCTCGTCGAAGCGATGGATCGCGCCGAAGGTGTCCGGGTACTGCACGAGCGCTCCGAAATACGTCTCGTCGAACGTGGCCGTGGCGGCGTCGCCCATGACGACCTCGATCCCGAGCGGCTGTGCGCGCGTGACCACCACGTCGATGGTCTGCGGGTGACAGCGGGACGAGACGAAGAACCGGCGGCGGCCAGCGCCCGTAACCGACCGCAGCGCGAGCGTCATGGCCTCGGCGGCCGCGGTGGCCTCGTCGAGCAGGGACGCGTTGGCGATTTCGAGGCCGGTCAGTTCGATGACCGCCGTCTGGAAATTGAGCAGCGCCTCCATGCGCCCTTGCGAAATCTCCGCTTGGTACGGCGTGTAGGCGGTGTACCAGCCGGGATTCTCGAGGATGGCGCGCTGGATGACGGGCGGAGTGATCGTGTCGAAGTACCCTTGGCCGATGTAGCTACGAAAAACCTGGTTGAGTCCGGCGATGCCGCGGAGTTCGGCGAGGGCGGCGGATTCCGCGATCGCATCCGGGAGATCAAGCGGCCGTGGCAGACGGATGGCGGGCGGGACCGTGGCGTCGATCAACGCGTCGAGGCTGGTTTGCCCGAGGGCGGCGAGGAGCGGTGCGACATCGGCCGTGTCGCCGTGGTGCCGGCGGGCAAAGCCATCGCTGGGGGCGAGGAGGTCTTCGAGGCGGGGACCGGTGGAAGCGGATGACGTGACGGCGGGGGCGGCGACGGTCGACATGGAGCGGATGGAACGGAGGTTAGCCGGGGAGGTGGGGTGCGCAACCGGCTTCTGGCGTTCGGGCCGAGGTTGCGGCCGTGGTCCGCTGCTCCGGGCGCGGTCGGCGCGTTTGGACGGGACTTTTCGGCGGGGTGGGGATTCCGCGCGACTGCAGGCGAAATGAGCTTCCGCGGAAGCGTGGCCGGACGGCCTTCGCCGTCGAGAAGGTCCACTGATGAGCGGGTTGAGATTTGATTCAACCCTTGGACGCGTGGCTTCCTCCGGCCCGTGCGTCCTGCCTGGCGCCGGGAAACGCGTCCCGGCGCGTCCGTCGGCCCCCGGGCCCCGGAGGAAGGGCGAAGGCTTGGTCCCGGCGTCTGCCCTTGTCATTCCTGCGGCGGCGCGGCTTCTTCCCGGGCATGGCGGCTGCGGATGCTTCCCTGGACTTTTCGCGTCGAGCGGACCGTGCGGCGTACATCGACCGTCGGTTGGCGGAGCTCTATCCCCAGACTCCGGTGCCGCTGGATCATTCGGATGCGTATACTCTCCTGATCGCGGTCCTGCTCTCGGCGCAGTGCACGGACAAACGCGTGAACCTGACGACGCCCGCCTTGTTTCGCCTCGCCTCGACTCCGGCGCAGATGGTGAAGCTCAGCGTGGCGCAGATTGATGCGATCGTGCGCCCGTGCGGCTTGGCGCCCCGAAAGGCGGAGGCGATCCGGGGGCTTTCGGAGCTTCTCCTGGAGCGTCACGGTGGGCAGGTCCCGCAGACCTTTGCGGAGCTGGAGGCCCTCCCCGGGGTCGGCCACAAGACCGCGTCGGTCGTGATGGCGCAGGCCTTCGGCGTGCCGGCGTTTCCGGTGGACACCCATATCCACCGCCTCGCGCAGCGATGGAAACTGACGAATGGCCGCAGCGTGGCGCAGACGGAGAAAGACCTGAAGGGGCTGTTTCCCCGGGA
>CAZEJZ010000021.1:0-15911 GCA_964512415.1 uncultured Opitutaceae bacterium | reverse complement strand
TCCATGTTTATGTGTACTGGTTCCTCCTCGGCGCAGCGCTTCTCTGGGCGTTCGTGGCCGGCGCATTCTAATTCGTCTCCTTCGAACCAGCGCTGACCATGCAACTCGACCCTCTCCTTCTCGCCATCGCGGCGCCGCTGGCGGTGGCGGCCGCGATCTTCGCCGGGCTGCCCAAGCGCTACTCCGTGCGCCTGGCCTACGTGGGCTTCGGCGTCCCGGCGGCGATCGCCCTGTGGCTCTGGAGCCGCTTCCCGGCCAACGCCGGCGAGGCCTACCAGTTCATGTCGAGCCGCGACCTCGGGCTGTCGCTGCTCGGGATCAAGCTCACCCTCGGGCTCAACGGCATTTCGCTCCCGCTATTCGTCCTCGCCGGGGTGGTGGGGCTCGCCGCGGGCCTGTACGCGATCCAATCCGGCGCGGAACGGCTCAAGATCTACCTCGCGCTCCTGCTCGTCATGCAGGGCGGTCTGATGGGGGTGTTCGCGAGCGTGGATGTCTTCTTCTTCTATTTCTTCCATGAACTCGCGCTGATCCCGAGCTTCATCATGGTCGGGATCTGGGGCGGTCGCGACCGCGGTTACGCGGCGATGAAGCTCACGATCTACCTGACGGTGGGCGCGATGCTGTCGCTCGCGGGGCTGATCCTGATCTACCACCAGAGCGGGGCGCAGACGTTCGATTTGATCACCCTGCGGACTGAGGCGCTCGCGCATCCGCTGTCGGTCACCGCGCAGAAGTACGGTTTTGGCCTGCTGCTCTTCGGCTTCGGCATTCTCGTTTCCCTCTGGCCGTTCCATACGTGGGCACCCTTGGGTTACGGCGCAGCGCCGAGCTCCGCGGCGATGCTGCACGCGGGCGTGCTGAAGAAGTTCGGTCTCTACGGTCTCCTCCAGGTGGCTCTGCCGCTGGCTCCGGTCGGCGCGGCCCACTGGTCCGGGGTCCTCACCGTTCTCGCTCTGGGCAATGTCTTGGTCGTCGGCGTCATCGCGCTCGCGCAGCGCGACCTGAAGCAGGTCATCGGTTACGGCTCGGTCATGCACATGGGCTACGCGTTCCTCGGCATCGCCGCGATGTCCGTCGTCGGGGTCGGGGGTGCCGTCCTCATGATGGTCGCGCACGGGCTGTCCGTCGCGCTGCTCTTCCTGCTTTCGACCTGCATCTACCACCGGACGCACACCTTCGACCTCACGGAGATGGGCGGGCTGGCGCGTCACACGCCGGTGCTGGCGGCGTTCTTCGTCGCGGCAACGATGGCGTCGATTGGCCTGCCGGGCTTCGCCAACTTCTGGGGTGAGCTGGCGCTCTTCGTGGCGATCTGGAAGTTCTCGCCCTGGGTGGCGGCGGGCGCCGTGGCGGGCGTCGTCATCACCGCGATCTACGCGCTCCGCGCAGTCGCGAAGGTCTTCTTCGGTCCGCCGACCGACGCGTTCTCGCGGGTCGTCGCCCACGTCACGCCCGTCGACTTGCGCTGGTCCGAGCGCGTCCCGGCTCTGCTGCTCCTCGGGCTCCTGCTCTTCATCGGTTTCTGGCCGCGGTCCCTCTCCGCGCCGCTCAACTCCGCCCTCGGTTCCCTGGCCCCGGCGCTGGCCGTCAAGGCGGCCGCCGATCCGCGTCCCTAACCGCCGCCTGTCGCGATGAATCTCTCCCTTCTTCAGTCCGCCGCCGCCGACAATCGTTGGGCGGCCCTGTTCCCCGAGCTGCCGCTGGCGTTGCTGGCGCTGTTGCTCCTCGTGCTCGAAATCGTGCTTCCGAAGCGGCAACACCGGTCCATCCCGGTCGTCGCCATCCTGGGCCAACTCGCCCTGTTGGTGGCGCTGCTGGTGAACCTGCGCGGCGGCATGACCGAGCAGCTGACGTTCAACGGCCTGATCCGGCACTCGCCCACCGGGCAGTTTTTCCGGGTGCTCTTCCTCGTCACTTCGCTGCTCGTCAGCGTGCTGGGCGTGGTCAGCCTCGCGCGACAGCGGATGCCGCGGGTCGAGTTCTTCCACATCGTGATGGTCGTCGCCGCGGCGATGATGCTGCTCGTGCAGAGCCACCACTTCGTGATGTTCTTCGTCGCTCTGGAGACGGTCACGGTCGGGTTCTACATCCTCGTGAGCTACTTCCGGACGAACCCGCTCTCGCTGGAGGCCGGCCTGAAGTACCTCGTGATGGGCGCGCTCAGCTCGGCGATGCTGCTCTTCGGCATCGTGCTGCTCTACGGCGCGGTCGGCAACCCGGCGCTCACGCCGTCCGGCCTCGCGGCCGGGGCGATGGACTTTGCCTCCGTGCGGCAATTCCTCCTCGCGCATCCGGACAACTTCCTTGCCCAAGTCGGCATCGTCCTCGTGCTCTCCGGCGTGGCCTTCAAGATCGGTGCAGTCCCGTTCCAGATCTGGGTGCCCGACGTCTACCAGGGGGCGCCGACGCCGGTGACGGCCTTCCTTGCGGTGGGCTCCAAGGCGGCTGGCTTCGGCGCGCTGGTGGTGCTCGCCGGCGTGTTCGCGCCGTGCAAGACGCTGGTCATCCCGGTCCTGTCCGTGATGGCAGGCGCGACGATCCTCTTCGGCAATCTTGCGGCCCTCACCCAGTACAATGTGAAGCGGCTGATCGCGCTCTCCGGCGTGTCGCATGCCGGCTACCTCCTCATCGGCGTGATCGCCGCGTACTACGATCCGGCGGCGCTGAGCGGGGTCTACTTCTACCTCATCGCCTACCTCGTGGCCTCGTTCGCCGTGTTCGGCGTCATGACGCATGTCAGCGGGGAGAACGAGGCGGATCAGGAGCTGGAGCACTACGCCGACCTCGCGCGGACGCATCCGTTCCTCGCGCTCGTGCTGGTGATCGGGCTCGGTTCGCTGGCCGGCATCCCGCCGCTGGCGGGCTTCATCGGCAAGCTGATGATCTTCCTCGCCGCGTTTTCGGCCGGGCTCTACTGGCTGCTCGGCATCGCCGTGCTGGGCGTCGTGATTTCGATCTATTACTACTTCGGCTGGATCAAGGCGGCGTGCTTCTCCGCCTGGCGCCTGCCGACGCCGGCGGGCGAGGCGACCCCCGGCCTGCCCCGGACCCCCGTGGCGTGGCCGGCGCGGATCACGCTCGGCACCCTGGCCGTGGCCTCCGTGGTCCTTGGATTCTGGCAGGGCCCGTTGATCGGCTGGCTGCTCGCGCGCTGAGGCCGGCGAATCGGAGGAGAACGCGCCAACCCCCACCGCCGCGCCTCCGATCCCTTTACCCCAACGCTCCGCCCCGCCATGCGCATCACCGGCCTCGCCCTTGTTCCCCCGCCCACTGCTGCGGATCTGCCGCAGGTGACCCCGGAGTTGCTGGCCTCGGTCCTGGCCCGGTATTCACGCAGCAACGACGGACTGGGGGCCATCCTGGCCAAGGTCGACCTGCGCGATCCGGATGCCTCGATCGATCGCATCCTCAAGTTCGTCGACTACGGGCACGCCTCCATCGGCGGCCTGACCGGCGGGCTGGCGGTGGCACTCGACGGCGTGTCGATGTGGCTCGCGTACAAGCTTTTTGAGATCGCGCAGATGGCGGACGGACAGGAGTCGTCGACGCGCTACATCACGATGGACGCGTCGCAGGTGCCCTCCGCGGAGGAACTCGGCGTGCCGGAGGACCTCGCGGATCGCTGGCGGAGCGTGATCGCGCGCAGTTTCGCCGCCTATCACGCCGAGTACGCGCGGCTGGATGCGCTGGCGACGGCGGAGCCCGAGCGCGTGCGCCTTCCCGCCGACGCCAAGCCCGCCGTCGTCACGCGCCTGCGCAAGAACTACGCCCTCGACCGGGCGCGGTATTTCATCCCGCTCGCGACCCGGACCAACGTCGGCCTCGTCCAGACCTCGCGCATGTGGGCGCAGACGGTGAAGCATCTCGACTCGCTGCCGCAGCCGGAGGCCCGCGCCGCCGCGAGGTTGATCCGCGACGAACTTCTGAAGCAGTCTCCCCGCCTCATGCGCCACAGCCGGGCGGAGGCGTCGTTCGAGGAGCAGGCCCGCCAGGAACTCGCCCTCTCGTGCCGGATGGGCCTGGCCCGGCTCTCGACGGAGGGCCTCGCGGATGAAGTCTGGGTGCGGGTCGACCGGGCCGCGCCGCCGTTCCTCGCCGAGGAGCAGGGCGTGGCCGAGGCGCTGCGTCACCGCAGCAACCGCTACGGCTATCAGGGTCTCGCGACGCGGCGCATGCGTGTGACCTTCGCCTGGAACAACCTCGCGCTCGCGGAGCTGCGCGATCTGAACCGCCACCGCACCGGCCATCGCTTCACGCCGCTCATCCAGGCCGGTTTCTACCTCCCGCCGGAGATCGCGCGCAGCGCGCATGCGGCCCTGCTGGCGGAGCAGGCGGCCTTGACGGCGGAGTTGCTGCAGCGCGGCTCGCCGGCCTACGCGTATTCGCTGCTGCTCGGGGCGCAGACGCCTTTCGAGCACAGCACCCACGCGGACAAGTTCATCTACGAGGCGGAACTGCGCACCGGCATGGGCGCACACTTCCGCTACGCGGAGCACCTCAGCGCGGCGCTTCGGGAATTCCTCGCGCAGGTGCCCGAGGCCCGCGACTGGGTCGTCGAGGGCACCGCCGAGCCCGAGTAGGCGGCGTCCGCGGACGACTGCCACCTCGCCCACGAATCGGGGCTTTCCCCGCGGGGGACGGCGGTGGGTGCGGCGCTGGCGTCGAATCAGGGTTGCGCGGCGCTCGGCGGGCCGATGCGTCGGTCCACGCGCGTGAGCGACCTCAGGTGTCGTCTCGCTTGACCCGCTCGGACACCGGCGGCGGCTGGGTGCGCTTCGGCGGCGGCGTGACCTTGGGTTCGCGCAGCCGCACCACGGCGGAGGTGCGGCAGTTGACTGGCAGTCCCTGATGGAAGACGGGCGTGAACTCGGCGCGGGCGATGGCGACGAGGGCGGCGACGCGCAGGGCGTCGGGACCCTCGGGCGGGATGGACGGGTTGATGACCTGGCCCTCGCGGGTGACGATGAAGTCGATCTTGTACTCCGCTGACTTGCCGGAGCCGATCAACTCCTTCGGGTACACCGGAACCACGGGCTTGTTCGGCGTGGGTCGCACCCGCAGGAGAGAGGATTCGATGATGGGCTGGTCGAACTCCTTGAACACCTCTCGCCCGACGCTTGCGTTGACCTGTTCCTCGATTGGCACGGTGAAGACGAAGGGCACGTCGATGGACGACGCGGACGGGACGCCGTCGCGCGTGGCGGGCGTGAACGTCCACTGCTGCACCGCGGCCAGCGCGGCCTCGCCGAAGGCGGGATCGTCGGCGGATTTCACCTCCGCGGCAACCACGACGCCGGTCTTGGAAACGGTGACCTGGAGCACGGCCTGGCCTGCGCGCAGGGACTTGCGGAGAGCCGCCGGGTACTCGGCCGCGGGCGTGGCCAGCGGGCGGGGCTGGATGACTTGGGCGAAGGCGGCGGTGCCGAACAGCGTGAGCGTGGCCAGCACGGCCAACGCCGGGCGCCGGAGCGAAGGGAGGGGGAAGCGGGGCGTGAGGCGGAGGAGCATGGAAGAACGCGGGAAGGGCAACGGGCGTGACACCGAAGGGAAACATCGACTCAGGGGGCGGTCGGATTGAGGCCGCGTGGGCGGGAAAGTGCTTTTCGGATAGCGTCCCGTGCCGGGGAGGGGCTACTTTGCCGGAGCATGTCGTGGCTGCATCGACTGGAACGCTGGCTTGGCCCTCTCGCCCTCCCGCACCTCACCCTCTATCTGGTGATGGCTCAGGCATTTGTGTATTTGACCGCCCTGCTCGGGCTTCTGGATCCCTCCCGGGTGATGCTGGTCCCGGCGGCGGTGATGGCGGGGGAGTGGTGGCGTTTGCTGACCTTCGTGGCGGACCCGCCGGCGGCGCACTGGGCCTTCCTGGCCTTTGCGCTGTACTTCCTGTACCTGAGCGGGTCGGCGCTGGAGGAACAGTGGGGGACGGTACGCTACAATCTGTTTCTGCTCACGGGCTACCTGCTGGTGGTGGGCACGGCGTTCCTGACCCCGTATGCGCCGGCGAGCAATCTCTTCATCGGGGGATCCATCTTCCTCGCGTTCGCGCAGCTCAATCCGACGTTCACGATGTACGTGTTCCTCGTGCTGCCGATTCAGATCCGCTGGCTCGCGCTGATCGCATGGCTGGGGTACGGGTGGAGTTTCGCGACGGGTGATCTCGCCACTCGACTGTCGATCGCGGCAGCGCTCGCGAACTACTTCCTCTTCATGGGTCACGACCTGTGGCTCTCCCTGCGGCAGGGCGTGCGCCGCGCCCGCGCGGGTGCGGAACGGCGCGAGGGACCGCAGGTCCGGCATCGGTGCCACGTCTGCGGCAAGACGGATGTCAGCCACCCGCAGCTCGATTTCCGCTACTGCTCCAAGTGCGCCGGCGACCAGTGCTACTGCCCGGAGCACATCCGCAACCACGAACACGTGCTGACCGATGGCGACGCGAAAAAGCCCTAAGCCTCGATCTGCCCGACCCACGGGGTCAGCCCCGGCGTCCACCGGCCTCGCGCCAACGACGCAACTGGCGACTTTGCGCGCGTGGCTCGCATTCGCCGAGCGGGCCTACGCGGATGCGGGTCTGGCTCTCGGGCAGGTGGCGGCGACGGCGCACGATGAGGCGCTCTTCCTCCTGCTGCGGTTGCTCGACTGGCCGCTCGACAGCGATGAATCGGTGCTCGATCGCCGGCTGGACCCGGCGCAGCGCATTCGGCTGAGGCAGGGCCTGGAGCGGCGCGTGCGCGACCGTGTGCCCGCGGCGTACATCGTCGGCGAGGCATGGCTCGGCGGGCTGCGTTTCCAGATCGATGAGCGCGTCATCATCCCGCGCAGCTACTTCGTCGAACACCTGCAATCGGGCCAACTCGATCTCCTCATCGGCGCGGCCTCCGCCGTGCGGCGCGTGGTCGACGTCTGCACCGGCTCTGGTTGTCTCGCGATCCTCCTGGCGAAGCATTTCCCGCGGGCGCAGGTGGACGCCATCGACCTCTCGCCCGACGCACTCGCCGTCGCCGCCGTCAACGTGCGCGCGCACGGACTCACCCGGCGGGTACGCCTGCATCAAAGCGACGTCTTCGCGACCGTCCCGGCTCCCGCCGGTGGCTACGACCTGATCCTCAGCAATCCGCCCTACGAGCCGAGCGCGGTCTGCGATCGGCTCCCCGAGGAGTTCCGGCGCGAACCCCGGCTCGCGCTCGACGGGGGCCGTGACGGGCTCGACATCATTCGCCGTCTGCTGCGTGAGGCGACGCCCCGGCTCACTCCACGGGGCATCGTCGCGATCGAGGTCGGCGGGCTGCAGGCCGCCATGGAGCACGAGTTCGGCCACCTCGACCTGCTGTGGCTGCCGTCAGAGGACGGCAGCGACTGCGTGTGCGTGGTGCGGGCGGACCGCCTTCGCGCGGCCGCGACCGCGACCGCGCCGCGCACGCGTCGCGCACCGGGCCGGCGCCGGAAGGCATAGCGGCCGCGGCCGTCCCCGGCCGGTCGTGGCGCGGCGCGAGGGTGCTCCCGACGGCCGGGCCGGCCCGGGCAACCTCAGACGTAGGTGTCGACGAGGGAGCCGGTCTGCAAGCGGGCGAGCAGGGCCTTCGGCGTCAGCGGGCGCGCGAGTGAGACGCGCACCGTCTTGGCCTCGTCGGGGTAGAGCTCGAGGAAGTTGTCCGAAGCTTCGTGGCGCAGGCCGGGGAGGTCGAAGTGGACCCGGTGCTGGAAAACGGAGGACTGGAGCGTCACGTCGAATTCGCGGCCGCTGCGGTCGATCGCCTTGGCGCGGGTCCGGATCCGACCGCGCGGCAGGGCGAGGAAACGTGGCGGGGCAAGGAAGACCGTCTCCTCGCTGACCGTCTGCCCGGCGACGTCGAGGGCGATGCGGAGGTAGAGATGGTCGCGACCGTGGGTGGCCATGGCGGTGGCGACGTTGACGGTCGCGTGGCGGACGCTCTCGCCGGGACGCAGCGCGACGTTGCGGCGACCGCCCTCAAGCCGGCGTCCGTCGAGGTGGAAGAGGTCCCAGCGCAGGACGCCGCGGCTGGCCGAGGGGGCGTCGTACACGGTGTAGAGGTGTACGTCGCTCACGGTGGTGCCGCGGTAATTGCCGACCTTGGTGGTTTCGTCGCCCGGCACATGGGCGGAGACGAGGGCGGGGGCGTTGAAGCGGCGGGCGAGGTGATGCAGCGCCTTCCAGCGGCCGGTGAACTCGATCGAACTCCACGAGGCAACGGGCCAGCAGTCGTTGAGCTGCCAGTAGATCGCACCCATGCACCGCGGCATCAGGCGGCGGTAGTGCTCGACACCGGTCTGCATGCAGTAGGCCTGATTGAGTTGGGAAAGGATGATCAGGGAATCCTGGTCTTTCGGCAGACGGTAGCGGCGGGAGACGTAATCGAGGATGATCTGGTTTCCGGCGCGGTTCTTCTGGTGGTTCTCCATCGTCGGGCCGAAGACGTTCCCGTCCTCCGGCGGGCAGAACGTCGCGTTGGTCTCCGGCGAAGCGTAGCTCTGCATGCCGAATTCGGAAACGAAGCGGAAGGCCCACTTCTCGTAGTCCTTGACCGGATGCCGCGCATGCCAGACGTCCCAGAAGTGCGTGTCGCCGCAGCGCTCGCCGAGTGCGTGGCCGTTCTCGAAGGTGCCGCGCCATTCGCTGGACGGCCAGTAAGGAGTGATCCCGTCGTGGTCGCGGACGGCGTCGGCGAGCAACACGTGGAACAGCTTCTCGTAGCCGCGGCGCAGCGACTCCTTAGCCCGCAGCGCCGCGCCGTTGATCTGCGGCAGCTCGTTGTTGCCGCACCACAGCGCGAGGCAGGCGCGGTGGCGGATACGGCCGATCTGGTACTCGGCCTCGGCGGCGACATTCGCGAGGAACGCGTCGTCACTCGGATAGAGCGTGCAGCCGAACATGAAGTCGTGCCACACCAGCAGGCCCCGCTCATCGCACTCGTCGTAGAAATCCTCGCTCTCGTAGATGCCACCACCCCAGAGGCGGACGCAGTTCATGTTCGCCGCGACGGCCGCCCGCAGGTCGCGGGCATAGTCGGCGCGGGTCAACCCAGCGACGAAGCTGTGCGCGGGGATCCAGTTGGCGCCTTTCAGGAAGATGGGGCGACCGTTGACCACGAAGCGGAAGGACTCACCCCAGGCGTCGGGCGAGCGGTCGAGCACGATCGTGCGCAGGCCAATGCGCCGCTGCCAGCGCCCGATCTCCGCACCGTCGCGGTCGTGCGCCACCACCGTCACTTCATAAAGCGGCTGAGCACCCTGACCGGCCGGCCACCATAGCTGCGGCTCGCGCACCGGAAGGGACAGCGGACCTACGGGGGCATTCGTCTGCACGGCGACCGGGCGTCCGTCGAGCGACACGGTGACCGAGCACGACACGCCGGTGGCCGTCCGTCCGGATGGGCGCGCCAGCTGTGGCTCGACCGTGAGGGTCACGCCGTCGGCGCCGTGCTGCTGCGTGATCCGCACGGCGGCGAGGCGGTTGCGGCTCCAGCCCTCCAGGCGCAGGTCGCGCCAGATGCCCGCGGTGACGAAGCGGGGACCCCAGTCCCAGCCGAACTGGCACTGCTGTTTGCGGATGCGCACACAGTTGCCCACCGGGTCGTTGAACTCCGCCGGCGGCGTGAACCCGCCCCGCTCGCGAATGTAGCGGAGCGCACTGTCGAAACGGACAACGAGGCGGTTGCGGCCCGTCCGCAGCCATGGCTTCACGTTCCACCGGAATCCGATGAACATGTTCTCGGTGCGCGCGACGCGGTGACCGTTGAGGGTGACGGTCGCGACGGTGTCGAGGCCGTCGGCGACGAGCTCGATCACCTCCTCGTCCCGCAGGTCCGCCGGCGCGGTGAACCACGTCTCGTACTCCCAGTCCCGCTCCTCGATCCACTGCAGGTCGAGCTCGTTCGTCCCGTAGAACGGATCCGGAATGCGGCCAGCCCGACGCAGGTCGGTGTGCACGCAGCCCGGCACGAGGGCGGGCAACCAGGTCTTGGCCGAGGCATCGCGGAACCGCCACGAGGGGCCGGCAAGGGGAAGGATCTTCATCGAGGATCGAGGGAGTGGAGCGAGGCGTGGGAGGAAAGGGCGGAGGCGGGAACGAGGGCGTGACTGGCGGAACGGCGGGACGCGTTCCGCCCGCGAGGCCATGGCTGACCGGCGGGCTGCGGAAGGAGAGCCTAGCAGGAGCGAATCATTCCGGCGTTGCCTAAAATGACAGATCTTTTGTTGAATCCGACTCCATGGCGCAGTCACCGCCTCCGTTCCGGGTGCAGATCGTGACCGATTCCCGACTGGCCTACTTTCGGGAAGCGGTCATCGGGGCGCGACGCTTCGGCTTCGAAACCGGTCGGCTGGAGTTCGTTGACCGCTGGTTGGAGCCGGAGTTGCGGGGGGACCTTGGGCGTCTGGTGCGGCGGGACCGGGTCGCGGGCATCGTGGCTCCGCTGCACACGGTGGCGGAGGAGCGGCGTTATGCGCGGCTGGGCATTCCCGTGGTGAACATTTCCAATGCGTTGCCGGCCTCGACCATTCCGGTGGTGACTCAGGATGACGTGGCGGTGGGGCGGCTCGCGGCGCAGCACCTGCGGCTGTGCGGTGCGCGGTCGTTCGGGTTCTGGGGCGACTTACGGCAGGCCTTCGTGCGGGAGCGGCACGCGGGTTTTCGCGACGAGCTTGCCCGGCATGGCCAGGACGGAGCGCTCTGGGTGGGATCGGGCTCCGACCGTCGCATGGGGGCGTGGCTGGGGCGCCTGCGCCGTCCGGCCGGAGTGTTTGCGGTGCTGGACGAGCAGGCCCTCGGATTGATGCGGGCGGCCCGGCAGTCCGGGTGGCGCGTGCCGGACGAGGTCGCGGTGCTCGGGGCGGGGGACGATGATTTCTGGGTCGAGTTCGAGAGTGTCCCCCTGTCGAGCGTCCGCCTGCCGGCGCGGCGGATCGGCTATGAAGCGGCGGCGCTCCTCGCGGACCTCTTGGAGAGTGGGCGCGCGGTGCGGGGGCCACTGCGGTTGCCGGTCGAGGGCATTTCGGCGCGGCGTTCCACGGACGTGGTGTTCGCCGGCGATCCGGCGGTGGCACGCGCGGTGCGGTTCATCCGCGAGCATGCGCTGGGGAATCCCTATGTGGGGGAAGTGGCCCGGGCGGCGGGGCTTTCGCGGACGGCGTTGCAGGCGCGATTCCGGGCCGTGGTGGGCCGGACCATCCTGCACGAGATCCAGCGGACCCAGCTTTCCCGGGCGCAGGACTTGTTGGCAACGTCGGACCTGCCCATGGCGTTGATCGCGGAGCGCTGCGCCTTCCCTAATTCGCAGCGTTTCTCCGTGGTGTTCCGCCACCGCCTCGGGATCACGCCGAGCACCTACCGGCGCCAGCATCAGGGTCGGGCATGAGCGGGGCCGGAGGCGCCCTTCGGTGAGGAGAGATACGCCCGGCCACGGCGGGTTCAGAACAGGTTTGCCGCGCGGGAAACGGCGCCCTAGGCATGTGGTCCCATGAGCACCCCACAGGGTGATACCGGCCGCAAGGCCTTCATCCGGAACTCGCTGCTCCTCTCGGCGCTCGGCGTGGCCACGGGCAAGGGCGCCGAGGGCCTGAGCCTGAAGACGGAGACGAAAGGCTCCATGGCTGCTTCCCGGTCATGGCACCCCGTCGTTGCGCTCGATCAGCAGCGGAAGCTGCGGCAGGGTGACTGGTCGGCGTTGGTCGAGGCCGTGCGCGGCGGTGCTGACCTGCGGATGAAGTCCCAGTTCTTCCACCACGAGCACATCGAGCCCGGCTCGCCCAATCACGCGCTGATCGAGGAGGTGATGGACTGGCGCGTCACCCACGTGATCGAGAACCGCTGGGTCTCGGCGTGCGCCAATCTCCGCCAGCCAATCACGCTGCTGGGAAATGGCTTCGGGCCCGATCCCTCGCTGTCGCTGTTCCTCTACAATCAGGACGGCCAGCAGGCCGTCGCCCGGCTGTTTCTCGACGGCAAGGTCCGCGAGGGCGCCCGCGGTCCGGGCCCCGTGGTGCAGGATCCGGCCATGCCGAAGTACCACCTGCAGGAGGTCTTCGACGCCGACACGAGCGGGCCGAGCCGCAATTTCATCTACGACTTTGAGAGCATGACTTGGTTCGTCCGGCGCGACTGGACCGAGGTCTACAGCCACACCGCCGAGGGACACGCGCGATCCGGTTCGCGGCAGGAGCTGATCCGCGCCTTCCAGGACGGCTGCGAGCTGAAGGTCGCGGTCGAGGGTCTGTGCGATGACCTCGTGCCACCCGGCGAACCCAGGGTGGCTCACGAGACGTTCGTCCACTGCGGCGCCAGCTACTGCTACCTGCAGGATGAGCTGCTCAGCGTCGGCTCCCAGCCGGTGGTGCGCGTCCGGCCCGGCATTCCCACCCTCTACCGCAGCGGGGGCTGGGACTACGGCTGGCTCTACGTGCGCACCGACGGGATGGTCACGCGACGGCTCATCGATCCGTACTCGCGGCAATTCGCCGACTCCACCCGGCGCCACGCGCTGCGGTGGTTCGTCCGCTAGCCGCTCCGCCCGTCGCGGTCCTCTCCGCTCCATGCGCCCCGCTGCTTCGACGCCTGCGACTTGGATTCTGGCGGCGGTGTGCGCGGTGGCGGCGGCGCTCCCCGCGCGCGCCGAAGCGCCGCCGCCGTCGATCCCGGCGGAACGAGCCGTCCCCGCACCCGTCCGCCCGCTCGCCCCGCCGGAGGAGGCGCGACTCGTCTTCCGCATCACCTTCGGTCTCAGGGATGAGACGCCGCGCGCGTGGGACGGAAGGATCGCTGCGGTTGGCACCAGCGTCCGGGCTGTCACGCCGGATCGATTCCGGCGCGACGAGAAGAACCCGCTCGCCTACGAGCGTTTCCTCCGGAGCGTGACGCCGAATCAGCCCGGCCTGGGCGCGGGCGGTGGCACGAACGCTCCGGCGGCCGCCCAGGACAGTCCGGCCGCAGCTGCGTCGGCCGGGCAATCGTACGACGACGCGATGATTGACGCCTCGTCGTGGCGCTGCCGCACGCGCTACGGCCTCGTTCACGGCCCCACCACCGAGTGGACCGTCGATCCGCGCCTGCCCGCGCCATGGCTCGAGCAGCCGTCGATCTTCGTGGCGGTCGACGACGAAGCCTCCGCCCGCGCAGTCGCGATCGACACGGTCGCCGGTGCGTTCGCCTTCGTGCCGAACGACGTCGCTTACGAGCGTCCCCTCGAGTTGCTCAAGGGCGCCGTCCGGGTGGAGCGCGTCCTCGGATCGGCGGTCGTCGCCGCGCGGGAGGACGCACAGCAGGATTACCCCTCGGCCTTCGTCGATTCCGCCGACGCACTCTGGGTCGCGTGGCAGGAGTACGACGGGACCTCCGATCGGATCCGGGTCCAGCGGCGGAGGGGCGGAGCCTGGGATTTGGATGCGGTGCTCGTGAAGGGCGAGTGCGTCTTTCGGACCGCGCTGGCGCAGGATGCGCACGGACGGGTGTGGGTGGTGTGGTCGATGCAGCGCGACGGTCGTTCGGACCTCTTCGGTCGGGCGTATGACGGCGCGGCGTGGAGCGAGCCGATCCGCCTGACGGGGCAGGCGACCCGGAATGTCCATCACCGGCTCGCCACCGACTCCGCCGGGAGAATGTGGCTGGTCTGGACCGCGCTGGATGCGGGATTCAGCCAGATTCACGTCCGCAGTTTCGACGGGGAGACGTGGACCCCGGAGGAGGCGCTGAGCACCGGGGAGTCCGCGCGGGGAAACAATTGGTGGCCCGTCATCGCGACGGGGCCGGAGGGAACCGTCGCGGTCGCGTGGGACGGCTATGCCTCGGGCAACTACGACCTTTACTTCCGGATGCGGCAGGACGGACGTTGGACGGAGATTGAGCGTCCCGCCGCCAGCCCCCGTTTCGAGGCTCATGCTTCCGTCGCAATCGACTCCGCGAAGCGAGTCTGGCTGGCGTGGAACGAGTCCGGTGCGGACTGGGGCAAGGATACGGGCTTTCTGGTGGAGAAGCGGGCGACGCAGCTGCATGAGTCGCGGGTCGTGCGGGTGGCGTGCCGGGACGGCGGGCGCTGGCGCAGCCCCGCGCAGCCGGTGACGGCGGTGCTGCCGGAAGGGCAGTTCTGGGAACTTCCGCACCTGCAGCTCGATGCGGCGGACCGCCCGTGGCTCTTGGCGCGGCACTTGGTGATGCGCGAACCGGACACGCCGCTTGAGGGCCCGATCGACTTTGCCTTGTGGGAGATTCACGCGACGCGCTTTGACGGCGAGGCCTGGAGCCGCCCCGTCCTCCTGCAGCGCAGCACCGGTCGGAACGACATGCTGCCCGCCACCGTCCGCAGTCGCGCGGGCGATGTGTGGATCGCGTGGGCGACTGACGGCCGCAGCCTCAAGAACTTCCACCCGGAGAAGCTGGATGTGCGAGTCGGGGCGTTGATGGGCGTCGGCCCGGCTCCGGCCATCCGGCTCGTCGACCGCGCCGTGGAGGCTTCGCAGCCGTCCGAGGCGACCCTCCGCGAGCGGGAGCACGTGAAGGCGGTGCGCGACTACCGGGTGAAGAATCGAGGCAAGGCCTACTCGATCTTCCGCGGCGACCTGCACCGGCACTCGGACATTTCGCATGACGGGCACAACGAGGGGTCCCTGCTCGATGCGTATCGCTACGCTCGGGACGCGGCGGCGTTGGACTTCGTCGGCGTGTCGGATCACACCGAGGGAGCGCATGACCCGTACGCGTGGTGGCGGAGCCAAAAGGTCGCGAATCTCTTCCAGATCCCGGGCACGTTCGCGGCCTTCTATGGCTATGAGCGCTCGGTGCCGTACCCCAACGGACACCGCAACATCTTCTTCGCGGAGCGCGGCCGGCCGGTTCTCCTGCCCAGCGGCTTCGAGCAGGTGGGTGTCGAGGGCGCGGGCAAATTGTTCGAGTACCTGCGGAAGCACGACGGGTTCTCCATCCCGCACACCACCGGGCGGACCAGCGGGACGGATTGGCGGGACAACGATCCCAAGGTGGAAAACTTGGTGGAACTCTATCAGGGCATGCGGGACACCTATGAGCACGTCGGCGCACCCCGGCCGAAACGCCTGTGGTCGCAGTGGCCGGACCCCATGAAGCCCGTGCCGCGGGCCTCCTCCATCGAGGCCAGCCCCTCGTTCCGGCCGTTGGGGTTCGTGTGGAAGGCGCTGGAGAAGGGGTATCACCTCGGGTTCATCGCCTCCTCGGATCATATTTCCACGCACATCAGCTATGCGTGCCTGATCGCCGAGGATCTCTCGCCGGCGGGTCTGCTGGAGGCGGTGCGCGCACGGCGGGCCTATGCGGCGACCGACAACATCATCCTCGACGTGCGGCACCACGGCTCCGGCGGAGAGCACCTCATGGGAGAGGTCTTCCTGAGCAGCGTGCCGGTCCGCATTGAGGCGACGATCGTCGGCACGGATGACATCATTCAGGTGGACCTGATCAAGGACGGTGCGGTCATCGACACGCAACATCCTGGCGCCGCCCGTTACCATTACAGCTTCGTGGATCAGCCGAGCGGTCGCCCGGAGTCGTACCTCTACCTCCGGGTCATCCAACGGAGCGGCGACATCGCTTGGGGCTCCCCGGTTTGGGTGACCTACACCACCGCGTCCGGGGCGCAGCGCTAGGACGCCGAGGCTCGACCCACCGGGGGGCTTTACGAGCGCGGGCGCGTCGTGCAGCGTGGGGTCATGCTGCGTTACCTAGGGCTCGGGTATCGGCGGTTTGGCCTCCAGCCGACGACCTCCCCACCGCGGATGAACTGGGAGTTCTACGCGGTGGTGAATGGCCGTTGCGCCCCGAATCCACCGGGCGGAACGAAGGGCGTCCTCAGGGCCAACACCCTGTGGGTTTCGCCGCCGGGTAGCGCGCATGGCTGGACCGGGCCTGGCAAGTGCCGGGCGTACAT
>CAZEJZ010000020.1:0-16183 GCA_964512415.1 uncultured Opitutaceae bacterium | reverse complement strand
CGGCAGGCGGTTGGCTTTCTTTGTGTTACAGCGGATGCACGAGCAGACGATGTTTTCCCACGTCGTCTTGCCGCCCTGGTCGCGCGGGATGACGTGGTCGAGGTTAAGCTCCTCGCGCGGGAAGGTCCGGCCGCAGTACTGGCAGTGGTTACCGTCGCGCTCGAAGACGTTGTTGCGCGTCAGCTTCAGCTCCTTGGCCGGCAGCCGGTCAAAGTAGGTCAGCAGGATCACCCGCGGCAGTCGGATCGTGGTCCGCGGGGTCCGGACGATGTCCATCTCGGCGATCGGCGGGTTGCTCTGCGAGAAGTCCATCCAATCCATCAGGGAGAAGACCCGGAAGTCGTCCTCATGGTGGTGGACCACGCTCGCGTGGCTGCGGGCGAGGAGGGCGAAGGCGCGACGGGCGGCGATGACGTTCACCGCCTGCCAGAGGCGGTTGAGCACGAGCACGGGCTGGTCGAGCACGGCGTCCATTTCGGGCCTTTGCGCTAAAGGTCGCCGGAGGAGGTGTCAAGCGGCCGGTCGCAACGGTCCGGCAACGGCGTCCGACGTGCGTTCGTTCCGCCTCGCCCGAGGCGCGCCGCGCCACCTCAGGAGCCGGCCCGGGCCGCCGCGCGGAACTCAGCGCGCCGGGCGCCGGAGCTGCGCGGCGTAAGACTCGATGCCGGCGACAATGCCGGCCGCGATCTCGGCGCGGTACGCCGGGGTCGCGATGCGGCGGGCCTCGGCCTCGTTGGAGAGGTAGCCGGACTCCACCAGCACGCCCGGGCAGTTGATCAGCGTCAGCACCTTGAAGCGGGCGAACTTCATGCCGCGATCATCCGTGTTGAGCCGGCCCACCAACTGGCGGTGGACGGCGTGACCGAGAACGGCGTTCCACGGGTCGGCGCGGTGGCCGGGAAGTCCGACCTGGTCGGACGGCTCGCGCCGGGCACCGCCGGTCGAACGCTGGCCGCGCCGCGTCAGGATGTACGTCTCGGTGCCGTTCACACCCGGCTGGGGGAAGGCGTTGAAGTGGATCGAGACGAACAGGTCCGCCTTGGCCCGGTTCGCGAAGGCCGCGCGGTCCTCCAACTCGACGAACCGGTCGTCCGAGCGCGTCATGACCACGCGGTAGCCCTTGGCCTCGAGCAGGCGCCGGACCCGCTGGGCCACGTCGAGCGTGAGGACCTTCTCATCGAGCTTCAGCCGGCGGTTCTGCGTGCCGGTGTCGTTGCCGCCGTGGCCGGCGTCGATGCAGATCACGCGGAGCGCCGGGGGCGGTCCCGGGATGGTGGACGGCCGCACGATGGCGCTGAGCAGCGTGGCGGCATCGATGGTGCCGAGCCACAGGGTGCCTCCCGATTCCACGATCGGTTCGCCGAGAAAAACGCGGAGACCGTTGATATCGACCTCGCGCCGGTCGGCCTCGATCACGACGCGCGTGGTCTCGTTGAAAAATTGCAGCCGTCGGCCCCGTTCGAGCCAGGCCACCTTGAGCCCCTGACGCGTCGCCCATGGCACCGCCTCGAGGTACGGGGCGCCGAGGAAGGTCCGGACGGTAGCCGCCGGACCCGGCGTCGGAGCGGGCGACGCGGACGAACCAGCGGAGGGACGGGAGGGCGACGTCTTCGTCTGCGCCACGGCAAAGGGCGCGGCGAGACAGAGGAGTCCGAGCAGGGCGAAGATGCGGGGGCCCACGAGGAGCGGGAACCTCACGTTCGCGAGGGAACGAGCAGTCAGGCGGCGAGCTTCGCCGCCGCGCGACGGCTGCGCGCGCGCCCTCACCGCTCTACTCCTCGTCATCCGAGCCGGAGCCCGTGTCGTCGATGGGCTCCTCGTCCGGACGAATGGTGTACTTGCGCTTCCGCTTGTTCGGCGGATTCGGGGTGAGCATCACGTTGATCTGCTTGCCGAGGAGCTTCGGCTCGCTGTCGGGGTGGCCCATGCCGTTGAGCTCGGCAAGCGCGTCGGAGATGACCTTGAAGCCGATCTCGGTGTGCGCCATCTCGCGGCCGCGGAACTTGAGCCGCAGCTTCACCTTGTTGCCCTTGTCGAGGAATTCCTCGGCATGGCGGATCTTCGTGTGAAAGTCGTTCTCCGCGATGCGCGCCGAGAATTCGATCTCCTTGAGCTTGCTCGCGGTGGCCTTGACGTGGCTTGCCTTCTTCTGCTCCTCGTAAACGTACTTGCCGAAATCCATGATGCGGCACACCGGAGGCACCGCGTTCGGGGCGACCTCGACGAGATCGAGGTTGAACTGCTGGGCCAACTGAAACGCCTTGTCGGTCTGCATGATCCCGAGCTGCGTGCCCTCGGGGGAGATAACGCGGATCTGCGGGACCTTGATCCGCAGGTTGCGACGAATGCTGGCGAAGGGGTCGTTGTTGCGACGTTGCTGGTAACCAGAGCGGTTGCCGCCCGAAGGGGAGGATAAGGCCATCAAAGAGGAGGTTCGAGGAGTGAGGTCGCTCCGAATCTCGCCCGGGGACGCCCGGATGACAACTCTATTTCAGCCGATTGGCCGAAAGGCCCCCACCCCAACCGGGGCGGCGTCAGACGCTGAAGCTCTCGCCGCAGGAACAGCTGGCCTTGGCGTTGGGGTTGGCGAACTTGAAGCCGCCCCCCACCAACTGGTGCGAGTAGTCGAGCACGGTGCCGCGGAGGTACAGCGCGGTCTTGGGGTCCACGAGGACGGAGACCCCGGCCGTCCGGACGAGGATATCCCCACGCTTGGTCTCCGGCACGAACCGGAGCCGGTAGCTCAAGCCGTTGCAGCCGCCACCGCTGATCGCGATCCGCAGCCACGATCCCTGCCGTTCGCGGGCGATCAACGCTTCGACTTTGCGTCCCGCCGACTCCGTGAGGCGCACGAGGGTCTCGTTGCCCGCGCGGACGCCCTCCGGGAGCGCCCCTGCGGGCTCCGCAGGAGCGGCCGGCGAAGCGATCGGAGAAGGCAACGGACCAGACATGCTCTCAGGGAAGCCACGGCCCCGCCCAGCGCAAGCTCCGAGGCAGGGCCGCGCCAGTCCCCACCCGACCCCTGCGGCACCGCCGCAGGGTCCGGGGCAGATTTCTCTCCTCCTCCGTCGGCAGCACCTGCCCGGCTGGCGGACACCACCTCTGGTCTCAAGGACGCCGCGCCAAGGCCCGCTCCGGCCCCGCCCGCCGCGCAAAACCGTCGTCCGTCAGCGTGCGCAGGAACGCCACGAGGGCGCGCTGATCGGCGTCGCTGAGGCCAAGTCCGGTCGGTCCGTGTTTCGCGAGGTTCGGGTCGAGGTTCGCCGCACGCTGCACGCCGTGATCATAGTGCGCCACGACCTGTTCGAGCGTCTGGAACCGCCCGTCGTGCATGTACGGGGCGGTCAGGGCGACGTTGCGCAGCGAGGGGGTCTTGAAGCGGCCGTGGTCCTCCGGTCGTCCGGTCAGGTTCTGCGCTCCGGAATCCGCCGAGACGCGATCGAGCCCGTTGCTCCGCGACCCGAAATCGCTGAAGAGCGCGCCGCCGTGGCAGTGGAAGCAGTCCGCGCCGCGCCGCCCGCGCACCGGATCGTTCTCGGTCATGAACAGCTCGAGGCCGCGCTGTTCGTCGGGGGTCAACGTGGCCCGTCCGGCCATCGCCGCATCGAAGCGCGACTCCGCCGACACGAGGCTGAGGAGGTACTGCTCCAGCGCCAAGCCGATGCGTTCCATGGTCACGGCCTCGTCCCCGAACGCCGCCGCGAAATCCCGGCGCACGCGCGGATCCTCCCCGAGCCTCGCCTCGACGTCGGCGGGGCGGGCATCCATCTCCACCGGGTTGGTCATCGCCGCGCGCACCTGGTCGCGGATCGTCCGGCGCGTGCCGTCCCACGCGAACGCCGGATGCCACGCGAGGTTGTGCAGCGGCATCGCGTTCCTGCGGCCGGGCTCCCCTTCGGCGCCCAGGCTCAGCGCGACGCGATCGCCCAGCCCGGCCTGCGGATCGTGACAGGCAGCGCACGACTGCGAACCGTTGCCGGAGAGCCGACGATCAAAGAAGAGTCGGCGCCCGACCCGCAGGCCTTCCTCGGTCAGGGGGTTGTCCGCCGGCAGCGCCGGCTGCGGGAATCCCGCCGGCACCGTGAAGGCATAAGGGGTGGCCCGGCTGGCCGGGGTCGGCGCCGCAGCGGCCGTCGCGGGCACCCCGGCCGATCCCGGCGTCGCCTCCAGCCAGAATACGCCGCGCTCCACACGCCGCGCCAGCGCCGCCGCCAGGGGATCGTCCGTCGCCGAATGCGTTGTATCCGTCCCATCCGCGACCGCGATCGTGAGGTCGCGAAAGAGCGTGGCCACATCCAGCGCCAAGGCCACGCGCGTGGGACCCTCGACCCGAAACGCCGTCTGCAGCCACACGCCCATCCGCTGTGGCGCCCGGGCGAGGTGGTACGAAAAGCCCGCGGCGTCCGCCGCGGCAGAAGTCCGCCAGTACCCCTCGAGGGCAAGAAAGACGTAGCCGCCCTGCCAGCTCCAGTGGAGCCCGTTGACCGCGGGATTGAGCGGATGCCCCGCTGGCCAGCGGCTCACGTCGGCGTGGTTGATCTCGTCCGGCAACCCGATCTCCACGCGCAGGCCCGTGTACTCGCCGTCGGGGACGCCGTGCAGCGGCACCTCCAAACGCCCGCTCGACGCATCGATGAACCCGTACTGTCCATCCAGCCGCACCACCGCTCCATCCGCCCGCTGCCACTGGAATCCGGTCAACAAGGCCGCAAGTCGGGTCACGCGCACCTGCTGCCCCGCCGGGGTGGCATGCTCGGCGTCCGGCCAGCGCAGCGGCTCACCCGCCCACCGGGGCTCGATCCGCAGGACGACGTCGGCAGCGGACAGCCGCGGCGCCGCCACCGCGAGCATCAGCCCCGCGAGAAAAAGCCCAAGACGCCGTAACCACACCGCCGGACTCGCGGACCAAGGCGACATCCGCTCCGCCCGCCGGTCGACGCCGCCGGCGCGCGAATGGGAGCGGCCGGACCTCCGCCACCACGGGGAAAGATTGCGGCGCGACTGCGGAACGGCACGATGCTCGGGTCCATGGAATCCGGAGCCCCAGGCCGCACCCGGCTGCTCATGATCGACGACGATCGCAAGCTCTGCCGTCTCGTCGCGGCCTACCTCGAGCCGCTCGCCATGGACGTGGTCGCCGTGCACGACGGTGCGCTCGGCGTGGAACGGGCGCTCGACCCGTCCGAGCGCTGGCACGCCGTCATCCTCGACGTGATGCTGCCGGGAATGGATGGCTTCGCCGTGCTCCGCGCCATCCGCCAGCGCAGCCAGCTCCCGGTGCTCATGCTCACCGCGCGCGGCGACGAGACGGACCGCATCGTCGGTCTCGAGATCGGCGCGGACGACTACCTGCCCAAGACGTTTTCCACGCGCGAGCTCCTCGCGCGGCTCCGCGCCGTGCTCCGCCGCTCCGCGGGAGCCAGTTCCGTAGCCGCGTCGCCCGCCGCCGAGGAAATCGTCGTCGGCACGCTCCGCGTGAACCTCGGCGCCCGCCGCGTCACCGTCGGCGACGCCCCCGTCGCGCTGACCGCGGTGGAGTTCGACCTCCTCGCCAGCCTCGCCCGGGCCCCCGGCCGCGTGAAGTCCCGCGAGGCGTTGCTCGACGAATGCCGCGACCGGAACTACGAGGTCTTCGATCGCTCGATCGACGTGCACATCTCCGCGTTGCGCCGCAAGCTGGGCGACGACGCAAAGCAGCCGCGGCTCATCCGCACCGTGCGCTCCGCCGGCTACCTGCTGATTGATCCTCGGGCCGAGTAGCGTCATGGCGCGATCCTAGGGATTCTGCACCGTCTCGGACGTGACGTCCTGACCGTTGCGCACGAGGACGCCGCGATTGGTCTGCGCGGGAGCGACGCGGTTGTGCGAATCCGTCCCGGCCGTCATCCGAACCCGCGTGATGCCGTCGATCGGGATCGTCTGGCCATTCGGCTGATAGAGGTCGCCACCCGTCACCCGCGTTTCACCCCCGATCGCGCCGGTGAGCAGCGCCGGCGTCGCGGTCGACAGCGCCATCACGTTCCGCAGGTACAACGGACCGTCGAAGGCGACCCCCGGTGCCCACACGCCCACCAGCCCGGCATCGCGCGAGCACTCCGCCCCACCCGCGCGCAAGCCGCCGAACCGACCATTGGCACTCGCCAACGCGACCAGCGCGACATCCGCCACGCCGTCGTACGCCATCCCGGCGATGAACAGCGGGCTGCCGTTGTTCGCCGGGTCGTTGGCCGCACTCGGCGCCAGCGCCTCGTTGAAGCGCCCGGTCGGATCATAGGCGGTGAGCTTGCCCACCGACGTGATGCTGAGGTTCGTGGTCTCGTTCGCACCGCCGACGATCAGCACGGCGCGACCCTTCATGTAGTTCACCGTGGATTGGTTGTACTTCGCCGGCGCCGCTGGGCCCGACGCTCCCTCCAACTGCACGGTCAGCGCACCGGCGCCGGAGAATTCGAGGCGCATGATGTCATCGTCGAGGTCGATGAAGGACACGCGCGTGATCTGCCCGGGATCCGCCGTGACCGTCACCGCCGCTCCGGTGAGCAGCACCTGATCGTAGATGTTCCCGTTCGTGTGCACGAGATCACTGGCCACGAGCGTGCCTGAGCCGACGACCGGTTGCGTCCCCGTAAGACCGAGCACGGCCCCCGTCGTGGTGGTCGTGCCCCCCGCGCCAGTCACCACCGCCGCGTAGACGCCGGCATCCGCAGGCTGGACGTTGGCGAGATCCAGACTCGCGCTGCTGGCCCCTGGGATCGTCACGCCGTTACGCGTCCACTGGTAGCCAGTCGCGCCGGTCGCCGTGACGCTGAAGGTCACCGCCTGCCCGATCGCGGCGGTGCGGGCGGCGGGCGGCGCAGTGATCGCCGGGGGAGCCACGTAGTCGAGGGTGCCGGTGGTCCCGACCGGCGTGCCGACCGTCGCCTGAGTGTCGTAGGTCGCGATCGCGGTGAGCGTCACGCGAAACTGCGCGGCGGGCGCTGCGGCGGCGTAGGAGGTGGTCGCCCCGCCGCTCGTCACCGCACTGGCCAGCGTGGTCCAAGCCACCTTGTCCGCAGACGACTCGACGCGGTACGTCGCGCCCTCGGCGGAGTTCCACCGCAGGGTGACACCGTTGCCCGCAGCGGTGCCGCGCAGGGCGATCGCCGCCGCAGGTGCGCCGCGGGTGTACTCCGTCACCGTCTCCGCGATGCTCGCGACCGATCCACCCACCGGGCTGCCGTAGAACTGGCGTCCGATGATGTAGGGAAATTTCGGGGTGCCGTCGGCCTCGATCGTGACGAAGTAGGCGTAGGTGCCGCCGGGGAATTCCGGGGTCACGCCGAACCGGCCGTTGTGCTCGTCGAGATCAAAGTCCACGCCCTGCGTGCGCCCGAGGTCGCCGAGGTAGTCGTAGTCCTCGATGTAGCGTCCCAGCGCGTACGCGGCGCTGACGGCCGGTCCGGACTGCGCTGCGGTGAGCGTAGTCCGGTTCTGCGCCCGCTGGGCCCACGCTGGCAGCGACGTGCGGCCCGTCGCGGACAGATTGGTGGTGCCGTTCGCGCCGTCGCGCATGACGTAGCCCGAGACGAGCCGGCGCACCCCGGAGGCCGGGTCGTTGGGTTTGTTGTATCCGTAGGGTCCGTACACCGGGAAGCCGTCGGCCATGAAGCCGAGGATGGGGGAATGCCCGGCCGGCGGGGTCGAGCGCTCGGCGTAGCTGCGCGAGGTGGCGTTGTAGTCGACGTTGTCCCCGAGGAGGTAGCGCAGCGCCGGGGTGTTGGCGTGGTAGTGATACTGGGCCATGGCCTGGTGGGCAAAGGCGGGGTCGAAGGTGACCGCCTCGTTCACGTAGGCATCGCGGTTCCAGATCCCGTCGCCCCGCAGCCCGTTGTTCGGCTGCGCGTCCATGCCCGACGCGTTCGAGTACGAGAAGGCATCCCGATTGTCGAAGAACACCACGCCGTCGACGCCGATGCCGATGGCGCCAAGCGACGTGAGGCTCTTGGCAGTCGGGACGACCGGCGTGCGCGGCACGCGGACGAGGAGGTTGGTGTTGGCGGGAAAGTTGGGGAAGTTCTGGGTACGGGCGGCGTTGCCGTACCACGGACCCATCACGTGGTAGCCAAGACCGGTGGAACGCACGTAGACCCAGGTGTTCGAGTAGGAGACCTGCGTCACGCCGGCGTAGGCCGGGGTCGACTGGTTGCCCGCGCCGCGGCTCCACGTGGTGGACGCGGTGCCGGCCGACTTGGCGGCATCGCTCTGGTAGATTCGGGCGTAGTTGCCGCTCGCCCCGCCGAGCCAGGCGTCGAGGCGCGGGTCGGCGGCGGCGGCACGCAGAGCGGGAAGGCAGATGCAGCCCGCGAGCACGAGACGGGCGAGGCGAATCAGCGGCAAGGGGGGGAGCATGCGGCGATTCAACCAGACAACCATTAAGCCAGCATGAAGCCAGCGCCTGAAAGTGTTAAGGCTGGGTAAATGGGCGGGATTTTCGGCGAACGCGCGGATAGGGTGACGGGGCGTGACCGTTCGTTTTCCACTCTGGGCCAAGGTCTGGTTTCTCCTCGCGCTGAATTTCTCGCTCCTCGCGGGAGTCGGCGTCGGCTGGTTCCTGACGCGCGGCGAAGCGGGCTGGGGCACCCTCGTGCAGGGCCCGCTCGGCGACCGGGTTGCGGCCCTTGCGGATCGTCTTTCCGGGCAGCTCTGGGCTGCCTCCCCCGCTGAGCGTGAGGCCCTGCTGGCCGCCGAGGGCGCGGCGCACGGCATGACCTTTGCGTGGTGGCGCAACGACGGCCGCGCGATTGCTGGACCGGCGAGCGTGCTGCCCGCCGCCGTCCAAGCGGAACTTTCCCGCGGCGCAGGCCCCCCCGGGCCGCGGGCCGAACGGCTCGCTCCCGAAGCCGGTCCCGGACCGCGCGGCGAGGCCCCGCGGGGCGGACGGTTCCTCGTCGCGGCGGACGGGGCGTACTGGCTGGGTCTCCGGCTGCATCCATCACCCGATGCGTTTGCTCAGTCCGCCCCCCCGCCCCGCACCACCCTGCTGATCACCAGTCCGTCGACGCTGCGGCTGGCGTGGCTGCTTGGCCTGCAATGGTGGATCGCGATCGCTGGGTTCGCCCTCGGGCTATCGGTGCTGTTTTGGCTTCCGTTCGTCCGCTCCGTCACCCGGCGCCTCGCTGCGCTGACGGAAGCGACGGAGCGGATTGCCGAGGGGCGCTTCGACACGCGCACGGCGGACGGCCCGGACGAGATCGGTCGGCTGGGCGCATCGATCAACGGCATGGCGGCTCGGCTGCAGTCCCACGCCGAGGCGCAGCGGCGTTTCCTCGGCGATGTCGCCCACGAGATCGGCTCGCCCCTCGGGCGCTTGCAGGTCGCGATCGAAATCCTTGAGCGCCGGGCGGCGCCCGACGACGCCCCGGCCCTCGCCGATGTCCGCGAGGAAGTGGACCAGATGGCGTCGCTGGTCGGCGAGTTGCTCGCCTTCACCCGCGCGGGGTTGCGCCCCCCGGCCGCCACGCTCGACACGGTCGAACTCGGCCCCGTGATCGCCGCGGTGATCGCGCGCGAGGACGGCGAAGGCCGGATCTCCGTGGACGTCCCGTCCGGCCTGTCCGTGCGAGCCGATGAGGCACTGCTGCGACGGGCCCTCGGCAACCTTGTCCGCAACGCGCTCCGCTACGGCGGTGACCCGATCTCCGTCCGGGCCACGCGGTCGGGCGCAGTCGTCGCGATTCGCGTTGAGGACGAAGGCCCCGGGGTCCCTGCTGAGGCGCTGGGGCGCCTTGGCGAGCCTTTCTTCCGTCCGGAAACCGCGCGTTCCCGTGAGACCGGCGGCGTGGGCCTCGGCCTGACGATCGTGCGGTCGGCCATGGCGGCCTGCGGGGGTGAGGTCCGGTTCGCCAACCGCACACCCTGCGGGTTCGTGGCCGAGATCCGCGTGGGCGCCGCGTAGGCCGAGCTTCCCACACCGACTCCGGCCGCGCGCGCGACGCGCCGGACCGGAGAAGCCGGCGGGCGAGACCTCCGGGGGCGCCCGCTCGCACGCCGGCGCCGCCGCGAACCCGGCCCCGAACACACCGCCACCCCGGCCTCAGCGCCGCTGAATCACGGCGAGGAGTTCCACGCTGCGCTGCGGATGGATGAGGCGGACGCGGCCGCCCGGGAGCGTGCCGGCGCCGAGTTTGATCAGCGAGACCACCTGCTCGGTGGTCAGCGCCGGATTCAGCGCCAGCAGCTTGGCCGCCAGGTTCGCCACGTTGGGCGCCGCCATTGAGGTGCCAGAATACTTCATGCGCTCGCCGCCCGGGAGGTAGCTTTCCACTTCGAAGCCGTTGGCGAACACGTCCACGTTGGGACCGAAGCTCGTGAACGAGGTCTCTTCGCCCGCTTGGTCGACCGCCCCGACCGTGAGGACGTTGGGCAGGTCGATCCCGGAGGGCACGAACTCGGCGAACGCCGCATCGTTGTCGCTGTTGCCCGCCGCGGCCACGAAGAGGATCTCCGGCGCCGCCGCCATCGCCTCCGTCATCGCCTGGCGGAAAATCTGGAAGTACTCCCGCGCGGTGCGGCGGCGCTCCTCCGGCGTGCCGCCGGCGCCGTTCGCCTCGAAGGCTCCCTCAATGTCGCGCGGCGAACCACCCCAGCTCATATTGACGACCCGCACGCCGTGCTGGCGGAAGTACGCAATCGTGTCCCGCGCCGCCTGCGCCTCGCGCTCCGCCCGCTCCCGCGTCGGCAGGTCCGGGATCGTGCGGTGATCGAACGTGATTCGCGCCGCCATCAGGCGGATCGCCGGGTTGCCCGCCGCGGCGATTCCCGCCACGTGCGTGCCGTGGGTGAAGTTGCCAAAGAAGTTCAATGACTCCAGGAAGGGCTGCGCCTGTTCGCGCTTGAGCCCGGCAGCTGCTGCTTGAGGGCCTTGCTCTCCGGCGAGTCGATGCTGGCCTGAAGGTCAAGAATGCCCTTCGTCTTGTCGCGCATCTTGGGATACGCCTCGCGCTGCGCCGCGTCGAGGGGCACGAGGATCTCCGGGACCCGCCGCGAGTCGAGGTCGAAGGCGATGCCGTTCACGTCGTCCACGAAGCCGTTGCGGTCGTCATCTGCGCCGTTGCCGGGAATCTCCGCCGCGTTCACCCAGCGCTGGCCGGCGAAGGGGCCCATGTCCACCCCGCTGTCCCACACCGCCACCACCACCGGCTGGAGCGTCGCCCCACCGGTTCCAAGACTCGTCTCGCGCGCGGCCCAGATGTCCGCCTTCACCCGGGCGTTCGCCGCGATGTACGCTCCGAGCGCCGCCACGCGCTCGGCCTTCAGGGGGAGAAAATGCGCCAGACTGGTGCGCTGAGAGACGAGGCCCCAGGCCACGTCGCCGCTCATCGTTCCGGTCTTGTCCACGCCGGGCTGCAGCGAGCTCTCGACCGAGCCCAGCACCAGCGCCTCGGTCGCGATCTCCGCGCTGCCCTTGGCGGACCGGACCGTGTCCGCCACCACGTCCCAGGGCAGGGTCGCGAGGCGGCGGGCATAGGTCTGCTGGAAGGCCGACCGGAACGCCGCCTCGGAGGCGTGCTCGCCTGAGCGCCGGGTTTGGATGTAAACCTCGGACATCAGGCCCGTCATCAGCTTCGCCGCCGGCTTCTCCTCCAACTCGCGCAGCCGGGCGATGCGCTGCAACGCCGAATCATAGCGTCCGGCGTGTACGTCGAGACTGACCAGCACGCTGATCACCTCACGCAACGTGGCGCGATCTGCGATGTCATAGTCCGCAAGGAGCTTCTCGAGGTCTTTCCGGACCGCTTCGGCCAGCGGCGCGTACGCGGCGTCGCTGGTCAGCACCTCGGTGACCTTCCCCTTGAAGGGGTAGTTGAAGCGCGGGAGTTGATCCTGCGAGGTGATCCGGGGCTTCTCCGCCGCTGCGCGCAGGGGGACTGCACCGACCGTGCACACAAGACCGAGAAGCACCGAGACCGTCCGAAGCCAAGGGAAACGTTTCATAAGGGGATTGAGTTTAAACACGACCGGCCACCAAAAGTTGCATGCCATCTGGCGGAAAGGGGCACTCAGGTTACCGGCAAGGCCCCCGACGCTACGCAACCGAATCCGGCGCGCAACCGCCGAAGGAATCGCCGAGCGGCGTCCGGGAGCCGGAGCCCCCGCTCATTCGCCCCCCCGCTGCGATCAGCGCGACGCCTGATGGCGGGCGATCAACCGCCGCGCGACCGCGACCGCCTGAGCGAAGCTCCGGGGGTTCGCCTGGCCAAGGCCGGCGATACCGAACGCGGTCCCGTGGTCCGGACTGGTCCGCACATGGGCGAGCCCGAGGGTCACGTTCACCGCCTCATCGAACTCCAGCGTCTTCAACGGCGCCAGGCCTTGGTCGTGGTACAGCGCCACCACGACGTCGAACTCCCCCCGCAGTGCCCGGCCAAAGGCGGTGTCCCCCGCCACGCACCGCGACAGGCCGGGAAAACGCGGGCGCAGGCGGTCGAGCACCGGGTCGATCCGCTCCCGCTCCTCCGAGCCGAGCAGGCCTTCCTCGCCGGCGTGCGGATTCAGGCCGCACACCGCGATCCGCGGTTCAGAAACGCCGTCGGCACGCGCCAGCTCCGCCGCCGCCGCCACCGTGCGCTCCAACTCGCGGGGCGTGAGGTGGGCGGCAACTTGGCTCAAAGGGATGTGCCAGGTCAGCAGGGCCACGCGGAGGCGACCGCCGCAGAACGCCATGGTGGGATCTCCGGGCCAGCGCGAGGCGAAGAACTCCGTCTGACCGGCATGCGGGAATCCGACGCGCGCCAGCTCCGCCTTCGCCACCGGCCCCGTCACCACACCGGAAAACTCGCCCGCGAGGCAACCCGCCGCGGCGCGCTCCATCGCCGCCCACGCCAGTCGCGCCCCGGCGGGATCCGGACGGCCGGGCACCGCCGCGTACTCCGCGTCACCGACGGCGATCCGCCGCTCCGGCGGCAGGGGCAATCCCGCCAGCCAGCGCGCCGGGCCGATCGCGACGACGTCGCGCGCGTCCTCGCCCGCGGTCCGCAGCCAGGCCTCCACCACCTCCGGCCCGATCCCGGCCGGGTCCCCGCAGGTGAGCGCGAGCGGTTTCATGGTGCAGGGTCGAGGGCGCGGAAACGAATCGGAACCGCCCTTCAGGCCGGGTCCGCATCCAGCGCGACCTCGCGCCGCGGGCGAACGAAGCCGCGCTTGCCGCCAGCGAAGAATTCCAGGAAGCGCCTCGCCTCGGGCTCGCCCGCCGCAAGCTCCGCCAACGCCTGCGCCGCCACCGCGCGGATGTTGCCCGGCGTGAAATAAACCCGACGAAACGCCTCCTTGAGCTGCTGAATCGCCGCCCGCGAGACACCGCGGCGCTTCAGGCCAACGAGGTTCAGCCCGATCACTTCGTCGCGCTCCGCTACCATCGTGAAGGGCGCCACGTCCTCGGTGATGCGGGCAAGCCCCGCCACCATGGCGCCCTCGCCGATCCGACAGAACTGGTGCACCGCCGCACCGCCACCGATGAAGGTCCGGTCACCCACGGCGACGTGGCCGGCGAGGAGCACGTTGTTGGCCAGGATCACTGCTTCGCCGAGACGGACGTCATGCGCGAGGTGCACCCCCGCCATCAGGAAACAGCCCGGGCCGACCGTCGTGCTCGTGCCCGCGCGCGTCGCGCGGTTGATCGTCACGAATTCGCGGATCGTCGTGCCCTCCCCCACCGCCACGCCACTCGGGGTCGCGGGATCAAAGCGCAGGTCCTGCGGCTCGCCGCCGATCACGGCGTACGAATGCACCACCACCCGGTCGCCCAGCGTGGCGCCCGAGCGGATGATCGCACCCGCCCGGAGCACCACGTCGCTCCCGAGCGTCGCCCCCGCCTCCACGATCGCTGTCGCATGCACTTCCGTTGCCATGAGCGCGCAGGGTCGGGCGAATCAGCGCCGGGGTTCAAGGTCCATCTGCGCATCCTTGAGGAGATCGTAGTTCTTCAGAATGCGGATCACCTGCAGCGTATCGCTCTTCCGGTAATTGCGGTTCGCCTCGACCTTTTGGATCAGGTCCTGCAGCACCGCGCGGAAGGAAATGATCGCATCGACACCGCGTTCCTTGAGCAGCGCCACGCTCTGCGAGCGAAAGGGCTCCACCGTCGGCAGGCCGGGAAGCACCAGCACCTTCGTGAACTCCTCGTCCTCCCCTTCCCGATCCTCCGCCGGAAACCACTTCGCCGCGTGCTCGAGGACCGTCGACTCCAGGAAGCGGAAGATCTCCGGCGAACTCTTCAGCGTCGCCGGCGAGAACACGTCCGTGTGCCACGGCTTGATCGCGATCACCGCCCGCCGCAGGTACGGCAGTTCGTTGACGAAGAGAAAGAAGTCCGGCTTGCGGCTGCCGCGCTGCCAGCGCGGGTTGTAGACCAGCAGGTCGATCTCCTCGTCGTCGGTCTTCTTCCGGGACATGACCTGATACTTCCGGAGCTGACGGACGAGAAATCCGTTCTGCTCGAAGTATTCGCGGACTAGGCCTTCGTCGATGGCGGACATGGGATCAGGCGACGGGAATGGGGGTCACACTCGCCTCACGCTGGAGAAGGATTCGCTCCCTGTCGATCCCCCGCGCCGGGGCCGCCGACTAGCCGAGCGCCGCCCCCACGCTCGCGAACGCAGCGGCGACCCGCGCGGGATCGACGTCGTCACGCGTGACGGCGCGGCCGATCGCCTCGAGCACGACAAAGCGCAGCTTGCCGGCGCGGACTTTCTTGTCTCGGGACATCGCGGCAAGCAGTTCCGGCCAAGGCAGCGGCGCGGCGAGCGCGACCGGCAGCCCGTGCGCCGCGACGACCGCGCGGATCCGCGAAACGTCGCGGTCGGGGATCATCCCGAGGTCCGCCGAGAGTCGAGCCGCCGCCACCAGCCCGATCGCCACGGCCTCGCCGTGAAGGTAGCGGCGGTACGCGGTCACCTGCTCGATCGCATGTCCGAAGGTGTGGCCGAGGTTGAGCAGCGCGCGTCCGCCCTCCTTGGCACGTTCGAACTCATCGGCCTCGACCACGCGCGCCTTCGCCGCACAGCAACGCCGAATGATCGTGGCGAGGTCCGGGCTCTGCACCGTCACCGGCGCGCGCTCCAGATCGGCAAACAACGGCGCGTCACCAAGGAGGCCGCACTTGATCACCTCCGCCATCCCGGCGGCGAATTCGCGCGTCGGCAGCGTCGAGAGCACCTCCGTGGCGATCATGACCCGCGCGGGCTGGTGGAAGGAGCCGACCAGGTTCTTGCCGGCTTTGAGATTGATGCCGGTCTTTCCGCCCACCGAGCTGTCGACCATCGCCAGCAGCGTCGTCGGCACCTGCCAGAAGGCGATGCCGCGAAGGTACACCGCGGCCGCGAAGCCCGCCAGGTCGCCGATCACGCCGCCGCCCACCGCCACGAGGATCGAGCCGCGGTCGAGTCGCTGCTCCGCCATGAAGTCCAGCACGCGGCCCAGCGCTTCGAGCGACTTGGTCGACTCTCCCGGATCCAGCGCCAGCCGCGGCACATCGCCGAAGAGGTCGCGGAGAAGGTCCGCCTGACACTCCGCCACGTGGCGATCCGTGACCACCACGAGGGTCCGGCCCTCGCGCCGGACCGTGTCCACCTCGGCCCGCACCTCGGCGCGCAGGGACCGACCGAAAACGATCGGGTAGCTGCGGGGGCCAAGGGAGACGGTGAGGAAGTCCACGGGAGCGCGAAGCCAAGCACCAGCACCCCGCTCGGGTCAATCGCCGACACCGCTTGCGCACCGGTCCGCAGCAGCCCGGACCGGACTTGCCAAAGGCGGCATTTCCCTGCTCCGTAGGGACATGAAGAAACTCCTCACGCTCGCCTTCATTCCGCGCTGCACCGACCTCGGCCTTCTCATCCTCCGTCTCAGCCTCGGCCTCGCGATGGTCTGGCTGCACGGTCTCGGCAAGCTCACGGGATTCGCGCAGATGAGCGGGCAGTTCCCGAGCGTCTTCGGCCTGGGTTCCTCGACCAGCCTCGTGCTCGCGATCATCGGTGAGGTCGTGTTCCCGGCGCTCATCATCGTCGGCCTCTTCACCCGGTTCGCGGCCCTGGGCACCGCGATCACGATGGCCGTCGCCTTCTTCGCCATCCATGGCGGCGCGCTGAGCGGTCAGAGCAGCGGCGAGTTGGCCTTCCTCTACATGGTTGGCTTCGCCTCGCTCGTCGCC
>CAZEJZ010000019.1:0-16694 GCA_964512415.1 uncultured Opitutaceae bacterium | reverse complement strand
GCTCACCGGGGCCCTCCGGCCCGGAAAACTTCCCATCTACACCGCCGACATCCTCGCCTCCGGGGGCGCACTCGGCCCGTGGTCCGTCGCTTGGCTGGCCCTCGACACCACCACGGCCAACGCCGCCCCCCTCGGCGAGGTGCTCGCTTCCACCGACCCCAAGCGCTTCGAGGGTCGCGACGATCTCAAACGGTTCCCCGCCCTCCTCCACGACTGGCAACTCGGCCGACTCGCGCTCGCGGCACGCCTCTTGCGCGACCATCCCGACCTCACGCTGCGCACCGGCCCCACCGTCGTGCTGGTCTCAAATCAGGTGTCTCCCAGTGAAGGGACGACGGGCGTCGGTGCGCGGGTCGCCCTCGACGTGGTGTGCGACGGGCTCACCCTGGTGCCCCGTACGAAAGCCGCGTTCACCACCATGTACGCGGCGAACCTGCGCCTTGGCATTGGTTCCACCCTGCTCGAAACCGCACTGTTGAGTCGATTACTGCCCCCTCCGGCGCCCCAGGGCACGTTCGAGGCGTGGAAGTCAGCCGAAGGAGCCGGGCTCCGGCCTCAGGCCGTGCTCGCCTCTTCCTCCGGCCTCCCCGGCAGCGTCCGCCCGCATCCGCTCGCACGGTGGGGCATCGAGGCCGGCGAAAGTGGCCGACTCCTCGTCTTCCCCGGCGGCCCCGAACCCCGCGTCTGGTGGAGCATCGATCCGTTCGACGGTCGCGCCATTGGTCGCGGGGACAGCGCGGAGGGTCAGTCAGCGACCGAATACCTGCAGGTCCTCAAAATGAACCTTTCCAACCTCAAGTGTAACCTGACGTTGATGAAGGCCATGCTCGGCGGCGGCGACAGCAACACCATGGCGAGAGATTGGGCCATGTGCATCACCGGCTCCGACAATCCTGGCAGCTACCTCAACTGGACGGGATCCATGGTGCAAGTTTACGGAATCGAGGACGCGGGGCTCGCCAACATCGGCGACTGCCTCGCCGGCGCAGTTGACCTCGTCGACCTGATCAAGGGCGACTAGATTCCCTGTTCCTCGACTCTCTCGACCCACCCTCGCAACTCGCGGACGTAACGTCTAAGCTCAGTCTCCACCGCCTCGGCGACGGCATCCTGCACCTCGTGGCGACCCCGACCCGGTAACGCCACGCGCCCCGACCAGGTGCGCCGCGACCGCGAGGTTGACCGATCCCAGTGCGCCACCGCCCACCATGCAAAGGGCTCGGAGACGCCCGCCTCCGCCGAGGGCTCCGCCCATCCGGTCGTCGCCAGACCGAGGTCTGAACCCAACAGTCGGCATACGCCTTCCGCCATCTGCTCCGCCACCCGGGCCGAGACGCAGGCACAGGCCTCCGCTTCACTGCGGTCCACCGCCAGAAGTCGGACCTTCGACTCGATCGTGTAGGCCGTCACCCCACCGAGGAAGTACGCCGACGAGCCCGACTCCGCCGTCACGCGCGCCTGCAGTCGGCCACCCGTGAGGCTCTCCGCCACCGCCAGGGTGAAAACCGGCGGACCGAGCAAGAGGGACTTGAGGGAAGGCGGCGCAACATCTGACATGCCCCGCAGACTACCACGGCCCCAGTCGGCGTTGCAGCACCAAAGCGTCCGCCACGCCGTGCCCACGCGCCGCCGGGCCGCTTCGCGGAAAGCTTTCCCAACCGGCCATGGTCAGCACGAGCCTGCGGGCTCTCCGCGATGCTCTGTTCCGCCCGGAGGAATCAGACACAGTTCCACAGTCCGGAGGATGCCCCCCGAGGCGCTCCAGCGCGGCACTAAGGCACCGCGTAGACTTCCGCGAGCACGAGCCCTTCCGTTCCGCCGGCGCCCGCCACTTGCAGGGTGTAGGCGCCCGACGGAAGCGTCATCAGCAGGACGCAATCCTGGCTGCCGTCCGGCAACGCAAACGCCCCCACCTGCGCCATCGCGGTGCGGATGTCCGCCACGTTTCCCGCCAGCGCCCATCCTTCATTGCCCGCGATGCGCTGCGATCCGAGGAACAACTCGATCGTCGGCCGCGCCACCACACCGGGTAGGTTGAAGGGCGGAAGCCCCAGCGTCGGTCCCACCGCCCGCAACACCACGGTCCGGGGTGCTCCCCGTCCCACGACGAAGCCTGCGATCAGGATCCCGGACCCGGTGCCCACCCGGCCCCGCACCGCGAGGTTGGCGAGCGGCGCTGGGACGACAGGCGGCGTAATCGCGTCCGCGGCGCCGGTCGGCGCCGCAAAGCGGGTCGTGAAGAAGGTGACGATCTGGTCGCGCGTCGCCTGCTCCTCCGCCAGTTCCACCGCGTTCTTCGGGCCCAGCCCCTCCCGCGCGCCGCCTTCATCCCGGCCCCAGTAGAACCCGTGCCGGCTTTGCTCGACCGTGAAGACTGTCACGTCCCGCCCGAGCGCGCGCAGCTTGTCGAAGGTCGGCTTGATCAGCAGGTGCGGCGCCTGCTCGTCCGAGCGGCTCGTCAGGAAGAGCGAGGGGATGACAATGCGGTCGGCGTTCGCCTCAATCGAGAAGTCACGCATCAGCGTCTGCGCCGCGGCATCGGAACCGGTCCGCTGCAGGAGGCCGCGGTACAGTTGCTGGCCGTTGTCCATGATGATCGTCCGGGAAGATGCCGTGAGCTGGGAGAGCGGGGGCTGGTCCCCCCGGCCGAGCATGTAGACGAAGGGGTCCGTCATCCACGGCGATCCCACCGCGACGCAGAGGAATTCGCGGCCCATTTTCTCGGCCGCCCGCAGCGCAAGGTGACCGCCGCGGCTGCCACCGAGCACGCCCACCCGGGCGGGGTCGACGCGCGGCAGCGTCTTCGCGAAACGGATTCCGTAAACCACGTCTTCCTCCTCGAGCCCAAAGAGGCCGTTGCGGAAGTCGATCGAGAGGATGGCCCACGGCTGCTCGTTCAGGGTCGTCACCGTGGGGGTCCCCGGGTTCGCCACCGCCAGCGTGCGCAGGTAACTGATTTCGCGGTCACCCTGGCCCCCGTGGATCGTGACCACAACGGGGAAGGGACCCGCACCGCGCGGCATGGAGAGCACGGCGGGAATCCGGCGGCCGTCCACCGACGCGTACTCCAGCACGCTCTCATCCCGCGCCACCGACGCCTGGAGTGCCGGGCCGTGCCCTGCAGCCAGCAGCAGGGCGGTCGCAACCGCCATCAGAAATCCGCCGCGACGCCGTCGCAGGATGGCGCCGGGCTGCCGGCCATCGGGTGGAAGGGGGATCATCGTCCGTCGGAGGGAGTTCATGGTGAAGAGGAAAATCGTGCGGCCGCGCCGGCGCGCTGTCTACGGGGACGCCCGGGCATCCGGGGCCGGGGACGCGTCACGCGGACGCAGCCGTTCCCGCCAGCGCTCCCGCTGCTCCGGCGAAGGCCGTTCACCCTGCCTGAGGCGCTCCCGCTGCAGGCGTCGGATCTCCTGCAGCCGGTCAAAGCGCCTCGCCTGCTCGGGATCGAGTCGGCGGCGAATCTCGTCCTCCAGTTCCCGCGCGATGTGCGCCGCCTGCTCGCCCGCCGCCGCCGCGATCGCGCGGATCTCCTTCTCCCGTCGGCTCAGCAGCGCCGCAATCGCCTGCTCCTGCTCTGGATTCAGGTGCAGGATCTCCCGCAACTTCTCAAGGCGCTCCTCCGCGAGCCCGCCAACTGAGGTCGTCCGCGCCATCCGCGCATTCTGCACATTCTGCAGCCGCAGCGCCGCCACCGCTCCCAGAGCGGCACTGCAGATGCTCACCGCGGCCAGCCAGCCGAAGATCTTCCAGAATGACGTGTTGCTCATGGCAAGGGCAGGAGCGAGAGCAACTCGCCGGCCAGTTCCACCTCCGGCTCCGCCAACGCCGGCACCGGCACCCACGTCGCCCACGCGAGGACGGAGACGACGACCAGCGCGGTCGCGAGGCCGCGGGCGAAGTGGCGACCCAGGTGCACCCAGAGTAAGGCTTCCACCTGGGCCGCACCTTCCGCGACCCAGCGGTCCGCGACGCGGCGGGCGAGTCGGTCCGCATCCAGCCGCCCCGGGGTCTCCGGGGCGGCGCGCGCCGCTCGAAACAGGTTTCCAAGGCTGAGGTCGATGGGCTTCATGAGGATTCGGAGGCCAACAGCCGGGCCAAGAGCGCGCGGAGCCGGCGGCGCGCCCGGAACGCCTTCACCCGCACGAGGGACGCACTCCATCCCGTCAGCGCGCTCACCTCCGGCACCGGCCGCTCCTCCAAGGCGGTCCACTGGATCAACAACCGATCCTCCGGCCCCAGGGTCGCCAGCAGCCTGCCGAGCAGGTCACGCCGGGCCACCGTCTCGTCCGGGCCCTCGCCGTCCTCCGCCAAACGCTCCAAGGCCAGCATTTCCGCCGGTTCGAGATCAGCGCGCCGCAGCTCCGGCCGGGTTCGCTCGCGCCGAAGCTGGTCGATGCAGGTGTTCACCGCCACCCGCGAAACCCAGTGCTCAAACGGCACCCGGCCCTCGTACTGTCCCAGATGACGGAAGACGCTCATGAAGACCTCCTGGCAGACGTCCTCCTCCGCCATGCGCCGGGGCCGGTGCGCCCGGACGATCCGGAGCACGTGGGGATGCAGCCGCTCCACCAAGCGACGGCTGGGCTCCCGCTCGCGCGCCGCCACCCGCTCCAGCCATTCAGGGGTGATCGGCTCGGGGGAAGACATGCGGCATGGGAAACGTGGCGCTCCACACTGCAATGAGGCGCACCAGCCCCCTATGCGGTTACAAGAAATCTCAACGCACCGGCTGGCCGCGCGCCAGATCCGTCGGCGCGGGCACGCCCGCTCGCGCCATTCCAGGTCCGGGGGCAGGTCACCGCTCCGGCACGTCGTCCCGCGCCCGCTGGACGCCCACGCCCCTCCCGTGTTGAGGAGCAGGAAGCCCGCCTTTCCTCGCGCTCCAGTGAGTTCGCGGCGGATGTGGCTTGAAACACTATGCTGCATACATATGCTGCACAGCCATGCGAACGACCCTCATCCTCAACGACGAACTGCTCGACGAGGCGCGGCGCCAGGCCGCCGAGGGCCGCGTGAGCCTCAGCGCCGTGATCAACGAGGCGTTGCGGAGGGGCTTGCGCTCGGTTCCCGCGGAGCCCGGGGCACTCGCCTTCAGCATGCCCACATTCCGGCCGGCCTCCGGGCCGCGGCGAGATACGTCGCCCGAGGCCCTGCACGACCTGTTGGCGGCGGAGGACTCGGGGTCCTACACGCCATGAAGCTCCCCGATGTCTGCATCCTGATCTACGCTCACCGCGAGGATCAGGAGCACCACCGCTACTTCCGGAAACGTCTGGAAACGCTGGTGCGATCCGGAGAACCGTTCGGCCTAACGCCCCTGGTCGCCGGCGCCTTCGTCCGCATCGTCACCGCCCCCCGCTTCCCGGGCGGTCCCACCCCGCTGCCGCAGGCCCTCGCGGTCATCGAAGCTCTCGCCTCCCACCCGAACGCGCATTGGGTCAATCCGGGCCGACAGCACTGGGAGTTGGTGACGCAGCTGTGCCGGGGCACGAAAGCCGTCGGGAAGCTCGTCGCCGACGCCCAGCACGCCGCGCTCGCGATCGAGCATGCGGCGACGTGGCTCTCGCGGGATGCGGATTTCGCCCGCTTCGTCGACCGCGGGTTGAGGTGGGAGCATTGGGTCCCGGAAACGAAGCCGGGCGGCGCGGGGTCCGCCCGTTGAAGGCAGCGGCTGGCCGCGCACCGGATCCGGCGGCGCGGGCACGCCCGCTCGTGATCTCCCGTCGTTGGGCTCCTTCCTAGACCGCGAGTTCCAATCCCACCGGGCAGTGGTCGCTGCCCATCACCTCGGGGCTGATCCACGCGCGCTTCAGCGCGGGACGGAGTTTCTCCGAGGCCACGAAGTAGTCGACGCGCCACCCGATGTTCCGCGCCCGGCAATCCATGCGCTGGCTCCACCAGCTGTAATGCCCGCCTTCCGGCGTGAAGGCCCGGAAGGTGTCCACGAAGCCCCGGTCCAGCAGGGCCCCGAAATTGGTGCGCTCCTCGTCCGTGAAGCCGGCGTTGCGGCGGTTGCTCGACGGATTCGCGAGGTCGATCTCCTCGTGCGCCACGTTGAGGTCGCCGCAGAACACCACCGGCTTGCGGCGCTCCAGCTTGACCAGATGCGCCAAGAACGCCGGGTCCCAGCCTTGCGTGCGATACTCCAGCCGCGTCAGGCCGCGCTGCGAATTCGGCTGGTACACGGTCATGAGCTGGAAGTCGTCGAACTCCACCGTGATCACCCGGCCTTCGGCATCGTGCTCGGGCACGCCGATCCCGAGGCTCACCCTACGGGGCTTGATCCGCGAAAAGATCGCCGTCCCGCTGTAGCCTTTCTTCACCGCGCTGTTCCACACCGGCTCGTAACCGGCCGGCCACTCGACGTGCTGCACGTCGCCGGGATGCAACTTGGTCTCCTGGAAACAGATCACGTCGGCACCGCAGCCCGCCATGTAGTCCAGCAGGCCCTTGCGGAGGCCAGCCCGCAGGCCGTTCACGTTCCATGAGATAAGTTTCATCGCCACCACCTTCGCCCGCCCACCTCCGCCCGGCAAGCCCGGGAGCAGGAGTGGCCCCTCTACCCGCCACCGGACCGCCTTACTGCCGCGGACCACGGATCCGGCGGCACCTCGGCCCCGCACCGACCACCCCACCGCGAGGGTCCGGACCGCCTTCCTTTTGGGGATTTACGCACCGCCCGAGGTTCGCTTCACTTCCCTTTCCCCGAGTACCGGACATGACCGCTCCCGCGTCGACGCTCCCCCCCGGCCTCCTCGCCACCTGGCTCCCCCGCGCCGCCGACGCCCACGCAATCGTCGCCGTCACCGACGCCGCCGGGGTGATCCGCTACGCCAACGACGCGTTCACCGAGCTCTCCGGCTACTCCCGCGAGGAGCTCATCGGAAAGACCCACGCGCTCATCAAGTCGGGCGAGCATCCACCGGAGTTCTACGCCCAGCTCTGGCAGACGATCCGCCGCGGCGAGGTCTGGCACGGCACGTTCTGCAACCGCGCCAAGGCCGGGCACCGGTACTGGGTCGACAGCACCATTCTCCCGGTGCCGGGGGACGACGGCACACCCGCTTACTTCATTGCCCTGCGCACGGACGTGACGGCCACCAAGCGCAGCGAGGCCAACCTTCAGGCGCTCTCCGGCCAGCTCGCCGCCCAGGCCGACGAGCTCCGCCGGTCCCGGGATCATCTCGCCGTCTTCTTCAACCACGCGCCCATCGGGATCAGCTGGCGCGAGGTCGATGCCGAGGGCCGGCCCGGCGCCAATCACGTCAATCGCCGCTTCTGCGAAATCATCGGGCTCACCGAGGAGGAGGCCGGGGACTTCGCCAACATCCAGCGCGTCACCCACCCCGACGACTGGTCGCGGCAGGATGAGCTGACGCGCCAGCTGTACGCCGGTGCGATCGACCGCTTCAGCATGGAGAAGCGCTACCTCCACCGCGACGGCCGCGTCGTCTGGGGCAGCCTCACCGTCGTCGTGCTCCGCTCCGCCGACGGCCACATCACGCACCACTTCGCGATGCTGGAGGACATCACCGCGCGCCACGCCGCCGAGGATGACCTGAAACGCAGCGAATCGCGCTGGCGCACCTACCTCACCCACGCCTCGGAAATCCTCTACGCGCTGACCCCCGAGCTGCGCTACAAGTTCGTCTCCCCAGCGTGGACCGCCAAGCTGGGCCATTCCACCGACTACGTGCTCGGCCGCTCGGTGTTCGACTTCGTCCATCCCGACGACGCCGCGACCTGCCGGTCGTTCATCGAGGGCATCCTCGCCGGCCAGCCCAACGCCGCCATGGTCGAATACCGCATGCGCCACCAGGACGGGCGGTGGCTGTGGCACGCGACCACCGGCTCGGCGTACACCGACCGCGACCGCCGCCGCGCCTTCTTCGGCGTCGGGCGCGACATCAGCCTGCGGCGGTCCGCGCAGGACGAGCTCCGCGCCGCCCTCGCGCGGCGCGAGGAGATGGAACGCATCGTCGACCGCTCCCCGTCCGTCGTGATCCTCTGGCGCGCCGAGGGCGGCAACTGGCCGGTCGAGTTCGTCTCCCAAGGCATCCGCCAGTTCGGCTACCGCCCCGAGGACCTGACCTCCCAGCGGATGCGGTTCATCGACATCACCCACCCCGACGACCGCGAGCGCGTCACCGCCGAGGTCGCCGCCCACGAAAGCGCCCAGCACCGCGAGTACAACCAGGAGTACCGCATCGTCTGCGCCGACGGCTCCGTGCGCTGGGTCGACGACCACACCGTGGTCCGGTTCGACGCCGAGGGACGGATGACGCACCACGAGGGGCTGATCACCGACATCACCAGCCGCAAGCTCGCCGAGGACGCCGCCCGCGCCGCCCGCGAGCGCGACCTCCGCGTCGCCCAGGAGGTCCAACGCCACCTGCTCCCCCAGGAATTCCCGTCGATCACCGAGCTCGACATCGCCGCCCACTACGAGACTCCGCTTTCCCTCGGCGGCGACTACTACGACGTCATCCCCACCGGGCCGCGCCAGTGGGGCTTCGTGATCGCCGATGTCTCCGGCAAGGGCGCCGCCGCCGCGTTGATGATGGCGTCCTGCCGCGCCATGCTCCGCTTGCTCGCGCCCGGTGAGTCCGACCCGTCGACCGTGCTCCGCCGCCTCAACGCCGCCCTCCAGCCCGACATGCCTGAGGGCATGTACATCAGCCTGTTCTACGCCGTCCTCGATCTCGACTCCCTCCGCCTGCGGTACAGCCGCGCCGGGCACGAGCCACCCCTGGTGATCCGCCGCGGCGGCGAACGGACGGAGTTGCTCGAGGCCGGCGGACTCGCCCTCGGGCTCTGCCCGGGCAGCATCTTCGACGACGCCCTCGACGGCGGCGAGGTCACGCTCGAGGCCGGCGACCTCGTCGCCCTCTACACCGACGGCATCAACGAGGCGTGCAACGCGAACGGGGTCGAATTCGGACGCGACCGCCTCGCCGCCACGCTCTCCCGCAACGTGCGGCGGCCGCTCCCGGAGGTCGTCGCCATGCTCGCCCGCTACCTGCGGCAGTTCAGCACGCTGTCCACGCGCAGCGACGACCGCACGCTGCTGCTGCTCCGGGTGCGCTGAGGCCCGGCGCGGCCACCCTCAGTCTCGCCGCCGCGAACCGCTCCGGGCATGCGGCCGCCGCTCGTCCCGCGCGACGCACCGGCGCCGCCGGCGCTCAACGCACCCGCGCGTACACCAAACAGTCCCGCGGCTCGTCGCCAAGCTCCGGACAGACGTGCCAGCGCCGGAGCCGTCCTTCAAGGGTCATCCCCGCCTTCTCCATCACCCGCGCCGAACCCGGGTTGTCGACGTCGCAGAACGCCCACGCCCGGTAAACCCCCGGCTGCGCCAGCGCCCAGTCCACGAGGTGCGAAAGGGCTTCCGTCATGTATCCTTTACTCCAATACTTTTTGCCCAGCACGTAGCCGAACATCACCGCCGCACCCTTCTGGTCCAGGCCGATCGACCCCACGACCTCGCCGGTCGTCCGGAGGCGCAGCACGTACCCACGGTGCCCGGTGCCGGTCGCCCACGCGTTCTCGAGGACGCCGAGAAACTGCTCCAGGGTCGCAGCCGTCGCATGGTGCCGCCAGCTGAGGTAGCGCGTCACGTCCGGATCCGCCGCATAGGCCGCGAGGACCTCCGCCGCGTCCGCCACCCGGGCGGGGCGGGCCACGAGACGCGCCGTGGTGAATTCAGCCGGGGGAGCCGAGGGGGCCGGAGTGCTCATGATGGACCAAGTCTGACACGCCGGAGTGCGCGTGCAAGCAGCCGACGGCGGGGACGTGGCCGCCGGGCCCGGGACACTCCCCGCCGCGGTTCGGCCTCGGAAAGCCGGGGAAAATCTCCAGACTCCGTCCGTGCATCCGCCGTCCCTCTCCACCCTCATCCCCATCCTGCAGCTCGCGGTCGGACCCGTGATCCTGGTCTCCGGGATCGGGCTGCTGCTCGTGATGCTGACGAACCGCTTCGGCCGCATCGTCGATCGCGCCCGGCTGCTCACGCGCGAGCTCCTCGGCCAGCCCCACCACCCGCTCGCCGCCGAGATCGCCTCCCAGGTCGCCATCCTCGACCGGCGCTGCGGGATCCTGCGGTTCGCCATCCTCGGCGCCTCCGTGGCCGCACTCCTCGTCGCCCTCCTCATCCTCCTGCTGTTCGTCGCGACGCTGCTCAACTGGGAGGCCGGCATCGCCGCGATCGCGCTCTTTTCCGCAAGCCTGGTCTGCCTGATCAGCGCCATCGCGGCGTTCATCCACGACATGAATCTCGCCCTCGTGGCGATCCGCACCGAGATCCGGCGCGCCCTGCCGGGCCCGTAGGCCCGGGGGCGGCGGCCGCGCTCCCTCCGAGGCTTGCCTCGAGGGTCGAGTGATGTCGGGCTGACACGACCCCCACCCCGCGCATGACTCCCGTCAATCCGCCCGACGGTTCCGCCCTTCCGCGCGAGAGCCGCACCGGACTTCCCGCCTGGAACGAGGGCGAACTGCCCGCCCCCCACCGCCGCACGTGGCGCGACCTCCTCGGCCCCGGCATCGTCATGGCCGGCGCCTCCCTCGGCGCCGGCGAATGGCTCCTCGGCCCCGCCGTCACCGTCCGCTACGGCGGCGCCCTGCTCTGGATCACCCTCCTCACGCTGGTCGCCCAGTACGTCTACAACGTCGAGGCCAGCCGGTACACCCTCGCCACCGGCGAGGGCATCATGACCGGCAAGCTGCGCCTGAAGCCGGGCTCGCGCTTCTGGACCATCCTCTACGCCGTGATCGATTTCTGGACGATGCTGCCCTACCAGCTCGCCGGCGTCGCCGTCACGCTCGCCGCCCTCTTCCTCGGGCGCATCCCCAATCCCACGACTGAGACCGACTTGATGCGGACCCTCACCTACGTGGTGCTGATCCTGTTCCCCATCCCGCTCATCTTCGGCGGGACGATCTACCGCATGATCAAGGGGCTGGTGATGGTGAAGGTCTTCTACGTCCTCGGCTTCACGCTGCTCGTCGCGTGCTTCCTCGCGTCGTGGTCCAACGTGCGCGAGGTCCTCCTGGGGTTCGTCTCCTTCGGTTCCGTGCCGGCGGCCGACGGGACCGTCGTCAATGTCTTCTCCCAGCTCGCGAAGGGCGAGGCGCTGCCCAAGCTCGACACCACGTCGCTCCAGCTCTTCACCGCCCTCGAGCGCTGGCGGGGCTGGCTGCGCATGGTCCGCCTCGATCAGTGGCTGGTCTGGATCCCCGCCTCGCTCATCGGCCTCGCCCTGCCCGCCCTCATCTCCCTCGCCGTCGTCCCCCGCGGCACCGTCGCCGACCGCTGGGTCCTCGCCGGCATGATGGCCGAGGGCGCCAGCACCCGCGTCGGGGGCATGATCGGCCACCTGCTCTGGCACGGGATGCTGCTCTGCGGCTTCCTCATCTTCTTCCCCGTCGTCATCACCACCGTCGACGGGTTCCTCCGCCGCTGGGTCGACATCACGTGGACGTCGTTCGGGCGCTTCCAGAAACTCGATCCGCAGCGGGTGAAGTGGATCTACTACGGGTTCCTGGTCGCCTACTTGGTCATGGCCGGAGCGTTTCTCAGCTTCGCCAGCCCGCTCTGGCTCGTCATCGTCTCCGCGAACGTCATGAACTTCGCCCTCGGCCTGAGCTGCCTACACACGCTCGCGGTCAACGTGCGCCTGCTCCCGCCGCCGCTTCGGCCGAGCTGGTCGTCCCGCATCGCCCTCGGACTCTCCGGCCTCTACTTCCTCAGCCTCGCCGGGCTCACGCTCTACCTCGCCGTCCGCGCCTGAGCCGTTTCGCCGCCGCCCGCACGCCCACGGTCGCCCCGCTGCCTCCACCCCCGTCACCATGCTGGTCATCAAGGAAGGCGGTCACCGCCTCTTCGAGTCCGATCCCGAAACCTCCCGCGTGGTCGCCGACCTGCTCGCCGACCTCAAGCTCCGCGGTCTCGCCGCCGTGCGCGACCTGAGCCGCCGCTTCGATGGCTGGGACCCACCGAGCTTCGAGCTTTCCGAAGCCCAGATCAACGAGTCCATCAACGCCTGCTCCCCGCAGCTCATCCGCGACACCGACTACTGCCAGGGGAATGTCCGCCGCTTCGCCGAGGCCCAGCGGCGCACGCTTCAGCCGCTCGAAATCGAATCCCAGCCGGGCGTGTGGCTGGGACACCGCCACGTCCCCGTGCAACGCGTCGGCAGCTACATCCCGGGCGGTCGCTACCCGATGTTCGGCTCCGCGCAGATGAGCATCATCCCCGCCAAGGTCGCCGGGGTCGAAACCGTCGTCGCCTGCACGCCTCCGGTCCGCGGCGGGGGCGCCTACCCGGCCACGATCAACGCCATGAAGCGCGCCGGGGCCGACCGCATCTTCGTGCTCGGCGGGGTGCCCGCCATGGCCCTCATGGCCTACGGGATGGGCGTCGTCGAACCGGTCGACATCCTCTGCGGCGCCGGCAACAAGTTCGTCGCCGAGGCCAAACGCCAGCTCTTCGGCCAGTGCGGGATCGACCTGCTCGCCGGACCGACCGAGATCGCCATCATCGCCGACGACTCCGCCGATCCTTCCCTCGTCGCCTGCGACTTGCTCGGCCAGGCCGAACACGATCCCGCCAGCGGCCAGCTCTGCGTCTGCCTGAGCGAGTCCTTCGGCCGCGCCGTGCTCCGCGAGCTCGAGCGCCAACTCGCCGTGCTGCCCACCCGCGAGATCGCCGCCCAATCCTGGGCCAGCCACGGCAAGCTCTACGTCGCCGACGACGCCGACGAGGCCATCCGCCTGAGCGACGACTACGCACCGGAACATCTCGAGCTCCACGTCCGCGATCCCGACTTCTATCAATCACGGCTGCGCAACTACGGTTCCTTGTTCGTCGGCGAGGAAACCACCGTCGCTTACGGCGACAAGAGCATCGGCACCAACCACATCCTCCCCACGTCGCGCTCCGCCCGCTACACCGGCGGGGTCTGGGTGGGCAAGTTCCTCAAGACCGTGACGTACCAGCGCATGACGCCGGCCGCGAGCCGCGAGGTGGGCGAGGTCACCGCCCGCCAATGCGACGTCGAACGCATGGAGGCCCACGCCATCACCGCCCGCGTGCGGGTCGACCGCTACGCCGGTCCCACCACCTCCGCCTAAGCCATGAGCTCCACCCTCATCACCCACGCCACGCTGGTCTTCCCGGGCGAGCGCACCACACCGGGGAGCCTGCTCCTCTCCGGAGGCAAGATCGCCGCCCTCAATCCCGCGGACTCCGCCCTCCCGCCCGACACGCGCCGCATCGACGCGGGCGGGCGGCGCGTCACGCCGGGGCTGATCGACCTCCACACCCACGGGGTGGGATCGTGGCTCTACGAGCAGTCGCCGGAAAGCTTACTCGCCGGCCTGGCGTTTCTCGGAAGGTTCGGGACGACGTCCGTCCTGCCGACGCTGTACCGCGTGATGACGCGGCCGTCGCTGCCCCACCTCGACGCGTTGTCCCGCGCCCTCGGCTCCGCCCGTGGGGTGTCCGTTCCGGGCTGGCACCTCGAGGGGCCGTTCCTCCGCTTGCCGGGCGCCGGCGCGGACACCATCCCCGGTGATCTCGGGCTGCTCGACGAGATCCTCGCCGCCACCCACGGCCGCACGCGCGCGATGTCCATCAGCCCGGACACTCCGCACATCCTCCCAGTCATCGAACGCCTCGTCGAACGGGGGATCACGCCATTCATCACCCACACCCACGCGTCGGTCGAGGAAACCGAGCGCGCCATCGATGCCGGCGCCCGCCACGCCACCCACTTCTACGACGTGTTCCCCGTCCCGGAGGTCCGCGAACCGGGCGTCCGGCCGTGCGGCGCCGTCGAAGCCATCCTCGCCGATCCGCGCTGCCGCGTCGACTTCATCTGCGACGGCGTCCACGTCGAGCCCGTCGCCATCCGAGCCGCCCTCGCCGCCAAGGGTCCCGGCGGCGTGGTCCTGATCACCGATTCCAATATCGGCGCAGGGCTGCCCGACGGGATCTACCCGACGACGTTCGGATTCCCGGTGAAGGTCTCCGCCGGCAACGCCGCCCGCGTCCACGCCCCGGATCGCCCGAATCACGGCGGCCTCGCCGGGAGCGCGCTGACGATGAACGTGGGCATCGCCAATCTCCACCGCTGGCTGCGTCTGCCGACCGAGCAGATCTGGGCCCTCGGCACGTCCAGCCCCGCCGCCGTCGTCGGGCTCGATCGCAAGGGCTCACTGCACGCCGGCGCCGACGCAGACGTGGTGCTCTGGAACGACGACTTCACCGCCCACACGACCTGGGTCGGCGGCGAGGTGGTCTGGTCCGGCTCCGCCTGACGTCGGCACCGCACTGCCGCCAACGCGGTGGTCGCACGCGTTACTCGCGCACGACCACGATCTCGTGCACGTCGACGTGTGGAACGGCCACGTGCAGGATTCCGGCGGCGTAGGTCCACTCCACGCGCCTCGCCCCGGGCTGCAGGATCACTTCCCGGGGCTCCTTCGCCCAGCGCCACTCCACCGCCACCGGCCCGACCGGCTCGATCCGATCGAGGACCAGGTCCGTCGCGTGCGGGCCCGAAGTATTGATTAAGTGGATCATTTCGGCTCCGCCTTTCCGCGACGCCACCACTTCCACCGCGCCGTCCGGCACTCCGGAGAGGCGGACCCGAGGCTCGGGCACGAGCCCCGCCACCGCTCGCCTGAGCGAGCTTCGAAAGGCGGCGTCCGCTCCCGCTGCGGGCGCCCCCGGCTCGCTCACCGCCGGCAGGACAACGACAGGCCCTGCGGACGCGGCGGCTCCGGCGGATGCGCAGGCCGCCTCAAAGGCAGCCGAGGATCGCACCAGCACCACGCCCCCACCCTGCGCCGCACGACGGGCGAGGAGCGCCGCCAACTCCGGGCCCGGACCCGCGCGATCGGCCGCCACGACCACGCGATGCCGGAGGAGATCCGCACGCAGCGAGTGCTCACTCACCACATCCACCGTCCACCCCGCCTCCACAAGCGCACGCAAGGCCTGCCTCACCTCCGCCTGACGCCGCCCGAACGGCGTCGGGTTGCCCCGGTAGGTCGCCTCGGTCGACAAGACCAGCGCCACGTCACTCACCGGCACTCCGCCGTGGACCCACGGCTGCCGGGCGCGGCAGAAGGCCGCGACTTCGCCCATCACCGCCAGCTTGTCCAAATCAACGGAGGCATCCCGCTCCTGCCCGAAGTACACCTGCACGGACCCTCCCTGAGCCATCACCAGCGCGAGCTCCCGCTCGATCTGACGCGCCCCCTTCTCCCGACGGCGGTCGGCCTCCAACACGAAACTCCACGCCATCAGATCCCACGGCCGCCCCTGCTGCGCGAGATACCGCGCACCCACCCGAGCCGCATTCACGCTGTCCTTCCAACTCAGATCCCCCGAGAGCAGCGCCACCGGCACCGTGACCGGCTCCGGCATGTGGTCGCTGAACGCCCAGTTGCTGCACACCTCGAAGCGGGGATGGCTGGCCGCCATCTCGGCGACGTACCGACCCAGAAACCGCCGATAGGCCTCGCGTTGTACGTCCATGAACTCATCCCAACCCGGCTCGGCGACTCCGCGGGGCACCCGAGGGTAACGCCCCCCGCTCACCCGCAGGAATTCGGCCACGGCCTCCGGTCGATAGTCCGCCTCGACCGCCCAGCAGTCCCCATCCACCCACACACCATCGACGCCATAGTCACCCGCCAGCTCCCGCAGTTGCGGCAGCATCTGTTCGTGCAGGTACGGACCCCAGAACGAAGTCGCCCGCTCATCCGACGCTCCGTCCGCCCGCTGCACCGCCCAGCCGGGCCGCTTCACCGCCAGACCATCCCACACGCCGGAGTAATGCACATAGAGGGACACTCCCCGCGCTGCCGTGACGTCGCGCCACACCCGCAACGCATCGCGCACGAACCCCGGAGCCGCGACGCCATGCCGCGTCGGCCAGCTCGCGTAACCCCAGTGGCCCTTCCCATCCACCTGCACGAAATCCGGTCGCACCAAGTCCAGCACCGCCGCCACGGCCTCCGGCGTCGTGCGTCGGCCAACGTCCGTGCAATCCGGACCCGCATGAAAATCGAAGTGCACTCCGAGGAACGCTTCACTGCGGGCCAAGCGCCGCGGCGCTGCCACCTCCCCGGCCGACGAGGGAGGGGACACCGCCTCCACCCCTCGCTTCGCGGACTCGACCACCGCCGTCGTCGCCACCCCCGAGACAGTCGTCTCCCCGCGCGAGGGCAGCGCCCCCGCGGCAGGCGAGCTCGCCATCGCGACCTGCGACATCACCGCACCCAGAATCGCCGTGAGCAGCCGGCGGGCCCGACCGCGTGAACCCCCATCCCCCCAACCTCCCGCGAGGTAGTCTCGAAGCGTCATGCGAATCCAACGTGAGCACCTCGACACGCGCTGTCACCTCCGACCTGACCTTGAAATTTCAGCACGGGTCACCTCGGTCGAAAACTTCGGCGAACTTCCAGCAGCACGCGCTTGCCGGAGCCCCGCTGCCACCGCTAAGCTATGCGCGTGTTTTCGCCCGACTTGGCAACCCCGTCCGGAGCCGCCTCCCCGCTCCGGGGCCACGCAGCGCAGCGCCTCACGGCCCGTCTTCTCGCGTCGCTCCTGATTGCCCTCCCGCTGGCGGCCGCCGCCGCGGCCAACGCAGCCACTCCGGCCGCGAAGCTGGAGCTCAACCGCG
>CAZEJZ010000018.1:0-16697 GCA_964512415.1 uncultured Opitutaceae bacterium | reverse complement strand
ACTCGGCGCTGAGGTAGTCGACGAGGTCCGGCGGCCGGGGCCAGGACAACTCCACGTGTTGCTGCTGGAGCTCGGTGCGCAGTTGCCCGGGTGGGACAAGATGGAGTGCGCCCAGCTTTTCCCGCCTCGCGATGGCGACGGCAGTACCGGCGGCTTGACCGAGTTGCATCATGGTGCGCGAGAGTCGGCAGCTGGACGCGGCGATCGACGAGAGGCTCGCTCCGCGACAGGCGATCGCGAGATTATCAACTTCGTTCGGAAGCAGGCAGCGGAACGGGATCCCGTAGGGCTCGCTCACTTCCCCAGTGCCCGCCCGGCCGGTGTCCGCGCCGTGGGTGTCCCGGGCGTGATCGGCGAGGGCGATGATGTCCGGGTGCGCCTGCCGCGTGATTCCGTCGATCAGGTCGTGCTCGGTGAGCACGTACCGGCCGATCAGGCGTGGACCCTCCCGCACGCCGAAGCCCGGGGCGACCCAGGTCATCCGGTAGTGCTGGAATTCCGGGTAGACGGTCTGTACGTGGTGCCAGTGGGCGAGGATCCGGCGCTCGCATTCCGCTCGCGCGGCGGCGTAACCGCGATCATGGGCCTCGCGCCCCGCCATCACGGGCAGCGCATTCACATTGTAGTCGCCGTTGGGATACTGCGTGAAGGCAGCGACCGGAAACGACTCTGACCACCAGCACTGGGCGGGAATCCCGGGCGGGAGCGGATCAATGCCGGCGTGTTCCCGGCGAGAAACCCGGTAGATGAGCGTCGCGCCGTTGAGCCGATCGGTTGGCAGCACGGGGGCGCTCGGTTCGCCGTAGAGCGAGCGGGGCTCCTGGCCAAGGGACGTGCGGCAGGGGACGGCACGGGCCACGTGGAGATCGGCCGTGGCGTCGACAAAGAAGTCGGCGGTCACCGTCTCCTCGTTGTCCAGCCGGAGGGAGGCGATGCGACCCCCCGCGGTCTTTGCTTCGGTGAAGCGGGTCTGCAGTCGCACGGTGCACCGTCCCGTCTCGGCGAGCATCCGCGCCATCTCCGCCGCGTAGGCCTCGGGTTCGTAGGGCACGCCGTGCCAGTGCTGGCGGCGGAAGCTTTCCGCGAGGGCCAGCGGCGGTGCGCCGAATCGCCGGAGGCTGTCGACGTACCGTTTGGAGCGATCGATGATCAACTCACCGCCAGGAAACTTCGGCTGTACCTCCGCGCCCTGCCACGCGAAGTGGCGACCAAACGAATAAATGCCGACTGCGTTCGGGATCTTCCTGAGGCGCTTGTAGAGGTCGAAAGGGATGCCGGTGCCGCCGACTCCGGGCTCCCAGTTGTTCACTCCGCCGTGACCGGCAGTGCCGCCGAGAGAGCGGCCCTTTTCCAGCAAGAGTACCTCGCATCCGAGGCGCGCGGCGGCAAGGGCGGCACCGAAGCCGCCGCTGCCAGCGCCGACCACGACGAGGTCGAAGTGATGGGTGCGCATGCCGACGTGCTTCCCGCGGGCGCCCGCGATCAGAGCGGGCTGACCTCCTGCACCATTGGCCAGAGGATGGTCTCCTGCACGCACAGGTGCGCCGGGAGCGCGCAGTGGTCGGTGACGATCCGGCCCAGCTCCGCTGGCTTGATGCACTGGGCGAGAGTCGCGGCATCGCGGGGACCGAGGCCCGCCGCGTCGGTGAAGTCAGTCGCACCCCAGGAGGGTGTGACGGTCATCACCCGCACCCCGTGCGGACGAAGTTCGAGGTAGAGAGACTTCGCGAAGTGATTCAGTCCGGCCTTGGCGGCTCCGTAAACGCCCCAGGTCGGCCAGGCATGGTGTCCGGCCACGCTTGAAATGTTGATGATCGTGCCGCTCCGCTGTTGCCGCATGATCCGGGCGGCGCGGCGGGCGCCGTAGATCACCCCGGTCAGGTTGAGGGCGATGGCCGCGGCAATGCTCTCGTCGCTCTGCTCCTCGGTGGGTGCGATCCTGACTCCCCCCCCGGCGTTGTTGACCAAGATGTCGAGCCGCCCGCTCGCGCGGGTCGCCGCCGCGATCGCGGCGTCCCAGTCCGCCGTCGACGTGACGTCGGCCCGGAGGGAGTTCACGCCGAGCGACGCAGCGGTCTTCTCCAGTGCCACGGGGTCACGGCCGGTGATCCACACGGACGCGCCGGCGGCTTTGAGCGCGCCCGCGATTCCGACTCCGTAGCCCTTGGAGCCGCCGGTGACGAGGGCGGTCTGCCCTGAGAGAGGTGTAGGCATGGTGTCTTTAAATCAGCTTGTAGCCGAACCGGCTTGAGATGCGCTCTGCCGCCGCGGCGACCTTCAATCCCATGCCATGGAGCTCGGAGGCCGGGAAGCGGAAGCTGGGACCGGTCACCCAGATCGCGGCGATGGGGTAGCCGCGGTGGTTGAAGATGGGCGCGCCGACGCAGTGCAGACCCTCGATCTGCTCCGCGCGGTCCGCACCGTAGCCTTGGGAGAGCACGTCGGTGATCTCGGACTCGAACTTGCTGCGGCTATCGAGCGTCCGCTCGTTGTAGCGGGTGAATTTCATCCGCTTCAGCAGGGCCTCGCGCTCCACAGGCGGAAGGAAGGCGACGAACACCTTGCCCGGCGCGGACGTGTGCAGCGGAAAATGAGTGCCCGGATCGACGAGAAACTTCACGGGCTGCGTGGAGGCCACTTGCTCCAAAACGACGCCCTGCAGGTCGGCCCTGACCCCCACGAGGACGGTCTCCTGCGTCTCGTCGCGGAGGGCCTGCATCACGTCGAGGGAATGCTCGATCAGCTTGTCCTCGCCGACGGCCTTGTAGCCGAGCGAGAGCAGTTTCCGGCTGAGCGTGTACCGCATGTCCTCGCCATCACGCAGCAGGTACCCGCGCTCCTCGAGAAGGCCCGTGATGCGGAACACGCTGTTGGGCGGGAGATCCAGGGCATCGGCAATCTCCCGCATGCGCATTCCCTCAGGGTGCTTGGCGAGGAGCTCCAAGATGGAAAGTGCACGGTCAAGCGCGGGCACTTGGAACGTGTCCGGTTCGGTTGGGTTACGCGGGGGCTTCATTTCGGCTCTTGACTAATAGAACAGTAGTTTACTAATAGAACAGGTGTAAAGGCGCATTTTCGCCTCAGGTTGAAATTGCATCCGAGCGTCCGTGGTTCCCGAGGCGGGTCTGCGGATGCGGTAGAACTAACCCTCATCCCCAACCCACCGATACCCATGAACCGATGGAATCTCCGGGCCCACCTGGCCCGTCTTCCCAGCGTCCTCAGCCTCGCTTTCCTTTGCATCGCCCCCGTGATGGCGCAGAAGGCTCCGGCCGCCAAGCCTGCTGACAAATCCGCGGACGAAGCACTGGAACTCAGTCCGTTCATCATCTCGACGGATGCCGATGACGGCTATGCTGCGACCGAGAGCGCTTCGGCCACGCGGTTCAAGCAGAAGTTGAAGGACATTCCGCAGTCGATCTCGATCATGAGCGGGCAGTTCCTCAAGGACGTCGGGGCGGTTGATCTGGCCGATGTGATGCCGCTCGTCGGCGGAACCATCTCCGGCGCGACCCGCAACCAAGACACGTTCTCGATCCGCGGTTTCGCCGTGCAGGAGTCCTACCTCGATGGCTTCCGCGACGTGGTGGAGTGGGGCGGCGGAGATTTCGTGCACGTCCAACAGCTGGAGATCATCAAGGGTCCGTCCTCGAATCTCTACGGCAACCCGAAGGGACTTGGCGGCATCATCAACCGCGTCTCCAAGGCGCCCCGCACGTCCCCGTTCTACCAGACGGCCGTGACCATCGGGGACTACGCCAACTACCACTTCACGGCGGATCTCACCGGTCCAATCACTAACAACAAGACGCTGCTGTATCGTGTCAATGCGGCCTACCGGTCCATGGAGTACAACCGCGACTTCAAGAAGACGGAGCGCTTCTTTGTGGCGCCCGTCTTTGAGTGGCGAGTCTCGGCGGCGACCAAGGTCAGCCTTTTCACCGAGCTGCTGCGCCAGGATTACCAGGAGGACAACTGGATCCCCTCGGCCCTCGTGGCCCCCGGCGTGCGCGCGCTCACCGTACCGGAGACGCGGCGCATCGACGAGCCTTGGGCGAAGTCCAAGATCGAGCGCGAGCGCGCCCGTCTGATCGTCGAACACAAGATCAACGACAACCTGACGGCCCGCGTCGCGGGTCAGCAGACCTACATCAACAATCCGATCACCCAGGTGGAGTTTCTGGCGCTGCAGGCCGACAACCGCACCGTCGATCGCCGCGCTTTCTGGCTCAATCGCTGGGAGGACTACACTTACACCGAGGCCAATCTGTTCGGTCGCTATCAGACCGGTGTCGTCGAGCACTCCTTCATCTTGGCCGCCGACTACTATCGGACCAAGTTCCGCAGCAACGTGCGCCGCACCGCGCTGAATTCGATCGACCTTCTGAATCCTGTTTATGGCAGCGTCGCGCCCGTGTTTCCCGCCAGCGGCGCCGCGACGAACACCCTGGGAGAGTCCGTGACCACGGGAGCCACCGGCACCTACCAGCTGAATGCTTACGATGGACGCTTCATCCTCATCGGTGGTTGGCGTGACAGCAAGGTGGAGAGCAGCCGCTACGCGCAGCTCGGCGTCGGGCCCTTCCCCCGCATCGTGGATCCCAACGCCAAGGCCGGGCTACCCCGCTACGGCGCCATGGTGCGCCCGATCAAGCAGGTTGGCATCTACTATCAGTACAGCGAAGTGTTCCAGCCCCAGGGTGGCGGCGCCCTGCGCCTCGACGGATCACCGCTTGACCCCGTCACTGCCTCGTCCGAGGAGGTCGGCGTCCGTTTCGGCCTACTCGACGACCGACTCAACTTCGAGGTCGTGAAGTACACGATGAAGGCAGACGGGTTGGCGCTGCGGCTTCCGCCGCCCAACAACTCGTTCTTCGCGAACGGCGGACAGACCACCTCCGACGGTTACGAGTACACGCTGACCTACAATGATCGCCGACTCATGGTGCAGGCGGGCTTTGTGGACGTGTTCGTCCGCGACACCACGCCGGGCGTCCTCGGCGCGCAGCAGGGTGGCCAGCCTGGATACCGCGGTCAGCTGCATGCCCGGTACAAGTGGTCCGAGATCGGCCGCCACGGTGGACTCTCGGTTGGAGCGAGCGTGATTCACACGGGAGAGCGGCCGCTGTCGTCCACGACGACGGGTCAGTTCATCCCGGAGTACCAGTCGTTCAACGTAAACGCGAACTACGGTCTGGCCAAGGGCCTCAACGTCGCGCTCGCCGTCGGTAACGTCTTCGACAAGCGGACGATCGTCGCCAACAGCGGCATCCTGTGGCGTCCGCTGGATCCGCGGACGATGAAGCTCACCGTCACCAAGACCTGGTGACGGCTGCTCGTGGTCGGCCGCGGTCGCTCTGCGATCGCGGCCTCCTCATGATCACCATCCGCCTCGTTTGCTCCTGAGTCCACCGCGGTGCATGTCTCGGAGCCGCTGGGTTCAGTGGGTGATGCGAGCGTTCATTCCCCGATGACTCCAGCTCGCGTCACGCGTTCCGCACTTCCGATCCTTGGTCTGGATGTCGGCAGCACATTGATCAAGGCGGTGGTGTTCGACCGTCGTGGTCGCGTTCTCGCCGCTGCGTCGCGCAGCGTTCCCGTGCGTCGACCGCAGCGCGGTTGGGTGGAGCGCGACGCGGAGGCCACGTGGCGGGCCGCGGCCGCCGCGGTGCGGCAGGTCGCCTCGGGGAAGAGCGTTGCGGCCGTCGGACTGACCGGCTGCGGAAACGGAGCCGTCTTCGTCGATGCTGCGCTGAACCCCCTGTGCCCGGGAATTCTCTCAAGCGATGCCCGGGCGGCCCGATGGATTCGGCAAGAGCAGACCGCCGGGCAGTTGGCCTACGCTGGCCAAGCAGGCCCCTTGCTCGGTTGGTTCCGTGCGGAGCGACCCGCGGAGGCGCGGCGTCTGGCGCACGTGCTTCTCTGGAAGGATTTCATCCGCGCCCGTCTCACGGGCGTGGTGGCGACGGAACCCACGGATGCCGGAGCGGCGGGATGGCTGGTTCCCGGAAGCCGGCGCATGCGCGGAGGCGACCCCGCGCTTCCTCCGATCCGAGAGAGCCTCGCCTCGGCGGGCGAGGTCACTGCCGCCGCCGAGCGGCGCACCGGGCTTCGGGTCGGAACCCCCGTGTTCATGGGATGCATCGACTGCGAGGCGACCGCGCTGGGGAGCGGCGTGGCCAACGCGGGCGACCTATCGCTGGTTGCCGGCACGTGGTCGATCAGTCAGAGGTTCCTTGATCGCCGCTCCCGCCGGGGTGACCTGTTCCTCGTGAATCCGTCCGTCCAACCGGGCCGCTGGCTCGCACTCGAAGGAAGTCCATCCTCTTCAGCGAACCTCGATTGGGTGGTGCGCCTTCTGGGCTTCCGCGACGTCGCGGGCGCCTTGCGTTGCGCGGAGTCGGCGACCCGGACTGGGCTGCTCTTTGTGCCTCGAGTGCCGACGGGTGGAGGCGCATTCGCCGGGCTCGACGCCTCCCACGGTCGCGGCGACGTCGTCCGCGCCGTGGTCGAGGGAGTCGCGTTCGCGCACCGGGCGCACGTCGAGAAGCTCCTCGGCGGGAGCGTCGCATCGCAGCGCATCCGCCTGACGGGCGGGCTGGCGCGCAGCGCGTTCGTGTCGCAATCGTTCGCGGATGTCTTGGGCGGCCCCGTGGAGATTCCGGAGGGTGGTGAACTGGGCGCGTTGGGTGCAGCGCTCTGCGCCGGTGTCGGCCTCGGTGTCTGGCCAACGCTGCGCGAGGCGCAACGGGCGACGGTGCGGACGGTCGCGACGTTTCGCCCAGACTCGCACCGCCGGTCTGACCTTGAGGGCGATTACCTCCGCTTCCGCGCACTCGCGGCGATGCTGGCATGAGGCCGCTTAGCCCAGTCCGAACGCCCGGTCTCAGCCGCCAACACGCTCGACCGTGCCGACATCGTCAGTCTTGAACCCCGCTCACTCCGATCTCTCCCGTCTCTGAACGCTCCCCGATGAACTCACGCGCTGCTTGGCTCCTCCCACTCGTCCTGCTCACGCTTTGCTGGTCTGTTGGCGCCCGCGCGGCGCAAGCCGTCATCTGGGTGGCGCCGCACGGCCGCGATGACGCCGATGGCTCGCAGGAGCGTCCGCTGGCGACCCTCAAGGCTGCCCAGACGAAACTGCGCGCGCTGGTGGCGCAGGGTCTGAAGAATGACGTATCCGTCCGTTTGCGTGGAGGAGACTACTTCCTTTCCGAGACCTTGGAGCTGACGCCGGAGGATCTCGGAGACGGTTCTTTTCGTGTTACCTTCCACGCTCATCCAGGAGAGCGGGTTACCCTGTCGGGCGCTCGGATCCTGCCGTCCGCGTGGAAGTCCGTGGGTGATGGCCTGTGGGTACTGAGTCTTCCCGAGACCAAGGCTGGCGCTTGGGTCTTCCGCAGTCTCTTCCGCGTCGGAACCTCGCTCCCGCGCGCGCGGGAGCCCGATTCGGGTTACTGGACCGTCGCTCAGGTGACGGATGAACGCCGCCGGATCGTGCTCCACGAGCGATTACCCGCCGAATGGTCTACGCTTGGCGGTGTCGAGTTGAACACCATCGCGCACTGGCACTTCAACCGACAGCCCGTGGCCGCGATCTCCGCGGAGAGCATCACGGCGCAGCGCGGGATCGGCACGGATGTGAGCAGCGCCCGCATCACCGAGAAGTCGCACAGCCGCGTTTGGCTGGAGAACGCCCGCGAGTTTGCGGATTCCCCCGGGGAGTGGTTCCTGGACTCGGCTGCTGGCAACCTCTACTATCGCGCCGCCGCCGGAGAGGATCCGAATCTCCATGAGTTCCGGGCGCCCATCCTGCGTGAGTTGATCGTGGTTCGGGGCGCTCCTGACCGGGTCGTGCGCAACGTCTGCTTCCGCGATCTCGAATGGGCCGAGACCGACTGGGAAATGCCGGAGGGGGGACGGCTCGGCATCCAAGCCGGCGCGTGGGCGTTCGATCGCAGCCGGTCCTTCTCTCCGGGGGCGGTGCTACGCTTCATCTACGCTCATGAAACGGCGGTGGAGCGGTGCCGCTTCCGCGACCTGGGTGACGGAGCGATTGCCTACGAGATCGGCACCGCCCGCGGTCTCGTCAGCGACTGCGACTTCGTACGGGTTGGTTCCAATGCGGTACAGATCGGCCGCATGCCCGAGTACACGGGTGAGGGACATCCGCTGCACCGTGACTTTGCCTCGCTGCGGGAGCGGGTCGACCAGACGGGCAAGCTGCCCGGGTCCATGGAAATGTGGACCATCCGTAACGCGCAACCTCCCGCAGCGCCAGCGCAGATCACGGTCGCCGACAGCCGGTTCATCGACTGTGGGCACGTCGACTTTGGCAGCGTCGCCGTGTGCGTGACCTACGCGCACCACGTCACGATTGAGCACAATCTGTTCCGGCGCCTCCCCTACAGCGCGATCAACGTGGGCTGGCGATGGGCACCCGGATTGACGCACTGCCATAGCAATCTCGTCCGGAGGAACCGCATCGAGGAAATCATGCTTCAGGCTGGCGATGGTGGCGGCATCTACCTGGTAGGCGAGCAGCCGGGCACCCGGGTGATCGAGAACTTCATTCATGACAGCGGTCGCAACTACTGGGCGCACGGCATCTATCCCGATGAATGCAGCGACCACATGGAGATCGCCGGCAACTACATCACCGGCGTCATGGATCGCTCGATCTTCATGAACAAGAACGGACCGAATCAGCAGCTTCGCGACAACAACGGTGAGCGGGGTCCGACACGCGTCGTCGGCCCCGTTGCCAATGGCACTCGCTGGGTCCAGTTCTCTCCTGAGCGCACCCCGCCGGATCTCTCCCTTTACGGCCCGCGCCGCCCTTCTACGCCATGAACCTCAGTCACCTGATCGACGGTCACTCTTTCGACTTTGCCAACGCCCGTTGGGGCGATGTCTTCAATCCCTCGCAGGGCACCGTCATCGCCCGCGTTCCGTTTGGCGGCGCGGCTGAAGTCGACGCTGCGGTCCAGTCAGCCGCCCGCGCGTTCCGTTCATGGTCGACGCTGCCCGTGCCGCGGCGGGCGGCGATTCTCTTCGACTACAAGCGACTCCTCGACCTGCACGCCGACGAACTCGCGCGGCTCGTGACCCGCGAGAACGGCAAGACGCTCGACGAGGCCCGCGGCGACGTGCGTCGCGGCATCGAGGTCGTCGACTTCGCCTGTGGCATCTCCCAGCTGACCAAGGGCGAGAGCCTCCCGCAGGTGTCCGACCAGATCGACGCGGTCACGATGCGCGAGCCCATCGGGGTCTGCGCTGGAATCACCCCGTTTAACTTCCCCGCGATGGTCCCGATGTGGATGTTCCCGCTGGCCATCGCATGCGGCAACACGTTCGTCCTCAAGCCGAGCGAGAAGGTCCCGCTGACCGCGCTGCGTCTGGCGGAGTTGTTCCTGCAGGCTGGTCTCCCGGCTGGTGTTTTCAACGTCGTCCATGGCGGGCGCGAGGTCGTCGACGCCCTGTGCACGCATCCCGGCGTCGCTGCGGTGAGCTTCGTCGGCTCCTCCGGGGTCGCGAAGCATGTCTATACTTTGGCCAGTGCACACGGTAGGCGCTGTCAGGCGGCCGGTGGCGCGAAGAACGTGCTGTTGGTCATGCCGGACGCCGAACCGGATTCGACGCTGCGGGCCATCCTCGGTTCGTCGTACGGCTGTGCGGGCCAGCGTTGCATGGCCGGATCCGTCCTCATGGGTGTGGGACGAAAGACGGCGGACGAGTGGCGCGAGCGCGTCAGCGGCGCCTTGTCGTTGCTCAAAGTCGACGACACCAGTCGCAACGACGCTGCAGGCATGGGGCCCGTCATCGATGGTGGCGCGCAAGCTCGGCTTGAGGCTCTCGTGCGGGCCGCGCCCGCGAGCGGCGCGGAGGTGGCCTTCCGGGGGGCTGGCGGTCCTTCCGGAGGATTCTTCGTGGCGCCCACCCTGCTCGATCGCGTCGCGCCGCAAAGTGCGCTCTTCCGGGATGAGTTGTTTGGCCCCGTGCTTTCGCTGCTTCGTCCGGAGTCGCTTGACGAGGCGATTGCGACCATGAACGCCCTGAGTTTCGGTAATGGAGCGACGATCTTCACCAGCAGCGGCGCGGCCGCGCGGCAGTTCACACGCGAGATCCAGTGTGGCATGCTCGGCATCAATATCGGCGTGCCTGCACCCATGGCCCCGTTTGCGTTCAGCGGCTGGAACGCGTCCTTCTACGGCGACCTGCACGTGCAGGGCATGGAAGGAGTGATGTTCTACACCCGCCAGCGCGTGGTGCTTTCGCGTTGGGACAAGGGCTATGTCCGGGCGCAGGGGTGGTGAACATGCCCTCGCACTTCAACGTCCCCTCAACCGTGATCGCCGGGGCCGGCGCGTTGCGGGAACTGGCACCCCAACTGGCTCGGCGCGGCCTCTCCCGCGTGTTGCTGGTGACGGATTCCTACATGGTGTCCTCCGGACTCGCGGCCCGAGTCGCCAGCGATCTGGCGGCGACGGGTATCGCGGTGGAGATCTTTGCGGAGGTCCAGCCCGACCCGAGCGAGGAGAATGTACTTGCTGGCTTCGCCCGTCTCCAAGCCAGCGGCGCCCAGGCCGTGGTGGCGCTGGGTGGGGGAAGTCCGATCGACTGCGCCAAGGTCATTGCCGTCTTGCCGACGAATCCCGGTCCCATGAGTCGCTTCATGGGCCGCCACCAAGTGCCGGCGGCGGGGTTGCCGCTTTTCGCCATCCCCACGACAGCTGGGACGGGAAGTGAGGTGACCAAGGTGGCGGTCATCACTGACACCCAGCGTGACGTGAAGATGATGATGCTCGATGTCCATCTCATGCCAGCGGTGGCGTTGGTCGATTTCGAGCTCACGCTCACGATGCCGGCCGCACTGACTGCGGCGGTCGGTATCGACACCCTCACGCATGGCATCGAGGCTTACGTCTCGCGACTCGCTACGCCCCTCACGGATCCGCTGGCTCTTTCGTGCATCCGGCTTTGTGGGGAACACCTGGAGGCCGCCTGGCGGGAGCCGGGCAACCGCGTCGCGCGCGAGGGCATGATGCTCGCCGCGACTCATGGCGGCATGGCATTCTCCAACAGCAGCGTGGCCTTGGTTCATGGAATGAGCCGCCCGATCGGAGCCCTCTTCCACGTCCCGCATGGCATCTCCAACGCCATGCTTCTGCCGGCGGTCACGCGCTTCTCCGTCCCCGGTGCCGTGGCGCGCTACGCGACGGTGGCCCGAGCCCTCAGATGGTCTCGCTCCGGCGAAGACGATCAGACCGCCGCCGCAACTCTGGTTGACGGCCTGGAGGCTCTGAATCACCGCCTCAACGTTCCCACGCTCGGCAAGTATCTGGTCGCGCAGGCAACGCGCTTCGCCGATGCCCTGCCGAAGATGGCCCATGATGCGCTTGCTTCGGGGAGCCCGGCCAACAATCCGGTCGTTCCCGCCGCGGACCAGATCATCGACCTCTATCGGCGGGCATGGTGACAACGCGGCGACCGCTTTGGTGACGGTCTCGGGCCAGCGCGGGCGCAGCGGTGTGCGGGATCGTTCCGAAGTGGTTCGTGTCCGGGGAAGATTTGCATCACGCAGCGCGTGAGGCGCGTTCGTCAGTGAACCGCATCGAAGAGTCGCTCGACTGCAAGCCCCTGCGGCCGATCATCGCTCGCCGAATCCCGATCTTGATTGTCGGGGAGACTGTCGGCGGGCGGAGAGCCATGGGGTGAAAACCCCCGATTCGGGCGTGGAACGGCGTATCCACGCGTAGACAACAAGGAGTCGGCAAGGATTCCAGCCGGAATTCATTCCGGGGCGATTGCATCCGGGGGAAAACTGAGTCCGGTCCTGCCAGAAACGCTGTGGCGCCGTATCCATGGAGCCACGTCAAGCTCTCCCCAATCCACGTATCCCATGAAACTGTTCTCCAAGGTATCGCTCCTCGCCGGTCTCGGATTCCTGACGACCGCGGCCTCCGCTCAGACCAGCAGCCTTATCAACTCCTCCACGCGTGGCGTCGCCGGTTCCGGCAGCCAAACGATGATCTCCGGGTTCGTCGTCCAGGCGCCCGCGGGCCAGCTCCGCTGGCTGCTGATCCGCGGCGTCGGCCCGACGCTCGGTCAGTTCGGCGTGACGGGTACGCTGGCCGATCCCACGTTGCGCGTGTTCGACCGCAGCGGGACCGTCATCGCGGCGAATGACAACTTCGGCACCGCGCCCAACCTCGCGCTGCTGAATACCGTCACATCCGCGGCAGGCGCGTTCGCTCTCGGCAACCCGAACGAGGCGGCCGTCCTGATCGGCCTGCCGGCGGGCTCCTACACCGCGCAGCTCGGCTCGGCCCAGGGCTCCGCGACGGGGGCCGTGCTCCTCGAGAACTACGAGTTCGGCGCTGTCAGTGCCAACCAGGTGTCGCAGACGATCACGGGCATTGCCGCGAGCATCGGTGACTTCAGCACCCTGACCACGGCTCTGCGCCTCACCGGACTCGATGCTGCGCTCGCTTCGGGTGGTCCCTTCACGGTGTTCGCGCCGACGGATGCCGCCTTCGCCAAGCTTCCCGCCGCCACGCTGAACTCGCTGATCGCCAATCCGGCCCAGTTGGCCGACGTGCTTCGCTACCACGTCGTCAGCGGCCAAGTGCTGTCGAGCCAGCTGTCCAACGGTCAGGTCGCGCCGACTCTCCTCTCCGGTCGCTCGCTCACCGTCACGATTGTGCCCGGCTCGGTTCGGATCAACACGTCCAACGTGACCGCCGCCGACGTGCGGGCGCTGAATGGCGTCATTCACGTGATCGACACCGTCTTGGTTCCCTGATTCCTCCCGGCCAGGTTTAGAACGTTTTGGCCCCGCCCTCCCGAAAGGGGGCGGGGTCTTTCGTTGCGGGTTCGGTCGGGTCGGCTGGTTTCACTTCCCGGCCGTGGATCAGTGGGGGCGTCGCGGCCTCGGTGTCGGAGACCGTGTCCCTGCCTGGCTTTGCTCAGCGATGACGGGTTCGGGCCCGGCGCGTCGTTCGCGATGTCGGTGGGTGTTGGCGCTGGCCGGCCGTCCCTCCGCCGATCCTCGTGCGGCGAGGCGGAACGCGCAAGGCAACCGAGGAGCGCCAGAGCAGCCTCGCTCTCACGCTCCATCAACGGCCTTGCGCTTTATCCCGGGGCGGTGACTCAATCGTTGCTTGGCTCTCTCCCTCCACACCCGTGCCGTCCTTGGCCTCCTGCTGGCGAACCTCTTCTGGGGGCTTTCGTTTCCGTTGATCAAGGGCCTGCTGCTTCTGCAGGAGGCGCTGCGTCCCGGTACGCCGGCGTGGTTCCATTCCGCGCTCGCGTTGTTCCCGCGCTTCTTTCTCGCGACGATCGTCCTGATCGGATGGCACCTCGTGCGCGTGCGTCGCTTGGACTTCACGCAGGGGGAGTGGAGGCAGGGCGTGATCCTCGGGCTGTTCGCGTCGGGCGGAATGCTGCTGCAGAGCGACGGACTGCACTACACGGCGGCCAGCACGTCGGCGTTCCTGACTCAGTTGTATGCGATCCTGATTCCGCTCTACGTGGCGTGGCGCACGCGGCGGAATCCCGGCTTGGCGGTCTGGGTCAGCGCGGGCCTCGTTCTGGTCGGCGTTGGCATCCTCGGGCAGTTCAATGTGCAGACGTTTTCCCTCGGCCGCGGCGAGGCGGAGACATTGCTTTCGTCCCTGTTCTTCATGGGACAGATCCTCTGGCTGGATCGCTCGGAGTACGCGGCGAACCGGGCGGTGCCGCTGACGCTGATCATGTTCGGCACCGAGGCCTTGATCTTTCTGGGCACGGCGTGGGTCGTAGCACCCGGGCAGTCCCTCGTCACGGTCGCGGCCGCCCTGGGCACGTTTGCGCAGTCCGGTGCGTGGTTCGGCATCACGATGGCGCTGATGCTGCTTTGCACCTTGGGCGCATTCTGCCTGATGAACATCTGGCAGCCGAAGATTCCGGCCACCCAGGCGGGCCTCCTGTACTGCGTCGAGCCGATCTTCGGGTCGATCAAGGCCCTGTTCTTGCCGGCGTGGCTTTCCGTTTGGGTGGGCATCACCTACGCGAACGAGCAGGCGACGTGGACGCTTCTCGTCGGTGGGGGCTTGATCACCGTTGCGAATGTCTGGGTCCAGCTTGCTTCCCGCCCGCGTTGAACGCGTGGCGCGGGTTCAGGACAACCGCTGAAGCGGGGCACCCTGAGCGACGAGCGCGACCGCAGGATGCGCCGGGTCGCGCGACACAGCTGATGTCAGCAGCCGAGCGGCACAGCGCCGGGCTGCTGGCACCGTTGCCTCACCGTGCGGGCTTGCGGCGCACCATCGCGTACAGCAGCGGCACGGCGATGGGGCTGATCAGGAGCGAGGCGATCGCGCCAAAGAGCAGCGAAATCGCGAGGCCCTGAAAGATCGGATCCGCCAGAATCACCAGCCCGCCGACCACCACCGCGAGCGCGGTCAGCATCATCGGGCGGAAGCGCACCGCTCCCGATTCGATGCAGGCCTCCTCGAGGCTCAGCCCCTGGCTCAGACGCAGTTCGATGAAATCCACCAGGATGATCGAATTGCGCACCACGATGCCGGCGCCGGCCATGAAGCCGATCATCGAAGTCGCGGTGAAAAACGCGCCCATCAGCGCGTGCGCCGGCAGGATGCCGATCAGCGAGAAGGGGATCACCGTCATCACGACCCATGGAGTACGGTAGTTCGCGAACCAGCCGACCATCAGCATGTAGATCAGGATGCAGACCGCCGCGAACGCGAGACCGAGATCCCGGAAGACTTCGAGGGTGACCTGCCACTCGCCATCCCACTTCAGCGCCGGCTCCCGGTCGTCTTCCGGCATCGAGGCGTTGAGCACGCGCAGTCGCGGGGTCGAGCCACCGAACTCCCGCGCGTCAAGGTTTGCGAGCTCCCGGTTCATTGCGAGGATCGCGTAGACCGGGCTCTCCACGATGCCCGCTACGTCGGCGGTGACGTAGGTGACGTTCTGCAGGTTCTTGCGGTAGATGTTCCGTTCGGCCGCGGTGGGGACCAGCGTGACAAGTTCGCGGAGCGGAACGAGGGGCGCCGCGGGGTTGAAGTCGGAGCGGACGGAGAGCGCGAGCAGGTCCTCGGGCCGCGATCGGAATTCCCGCGGGAGTTCGAGGACGACGTTCACGTCTTCGCGCGCGGTGTCGGTGTGCAGAAGCGCGACGGGATAGCCCTGCACTGCCATCTGCACGGTGCGGGCGATCGCGGCCTCGGTGATGCCGTGCAGCGCCGCCTTCTCGGAGTCGACGCGCAGGACCGTGCGGGGTTGGCGGTCCTCGACGTACCAGTCGATGTCGACCACGCCAGGCGAGGCGCGGAACACCTCGCGGACCTTCTCCGCCAGGCGGAGACGGTCGGCCTCGGTCGGCCCGTAGATTTCCGCGACGATGGTTTGGAGGACGGGTGGACCCGGGGGCACCTCGGCCACCGCAAGCGCGGCGCCGTGGCGCTCGGCGATCGCCGCGAGGCGCGGACGCAGGCGGCCCGCGATCTCGTGGCTCTGGGCGTCGCGTTCGTGCTTTGGCCGGAGGTTGACTTGGATGTCAGCGACGTTTGGTCCGCGGCGGAGGAAGTAGTGCCGGACGAGACCGTTGAAGTTGAACGGCGAGGCCACGCCGGCGTAGACCTGATAATCGAGGACCTCTGGCTCGGTCCGCAGCGCGGCGGCCATTTCGCGCGCCACCCGCGCGGTCTGCTCGAGCGTCGTGCCCTCGGGGAGGTTGAGGATGATCTGGAACTCCGACTTGTTGTCGAACGGCAGCATCTTGACCTTCACCGCGCCGATGCCGACCAGGCCGAGCACCCCGGCGGTGGCCAGCGCCACGACTGCGAGAAGGGTCCAACGACGCCCGGCATGGGCGAACAGCGGCCGCATCAGGCGGTAGTAAAGGCGCGTGAAACGATTGGAGTCGGGCGGGTAGTGCGCGCCTGAAGCCGGGGTGGGGACCTCCCGGCCACCGGCCGTGCCGGTCGGTTCATCCGTAAGTGCGGACCCGCCCGCTGCGGCGCCGCGAGGTGCGCCATGACCGGAGTGTCGGCGCAGGATGCGCAGCGCGGCCCAAGGCGTCACCACGAAGGCCACGAGCAGCGAGAAGACCATGGCGGCCGTCGAACCGATCGGGATCGGCCGCATGTACGGTCCCATCAACCCGCTCACGAACGCCATCGGCAGCACCGCGGCGATCACCGCCCACGTCGCAAGGATCGTCGGATTGCCGACCTCGTCGACCGCCTCGATCGCGACCTCGCGGAAGCTTCGCCGATCACCACCGGGCAGGCCGAGGTGCCGCACGATGTTCTCCACGACCACGATCGCGTCATCGACGAGGATGCCGATCGAGAAGATCAGGGCGAAGAGCGTGATGCGGTTCAGCGTGTAGGCGTACAGGTAGAACACGAGGAGCGTGAGCCCGAGCGTGACCGGGATGGCGAGGAGCACGACGAGCGACTCCCGCCAGCCGAGGAAGAGCAGGATGAGGATCGCGACACCAAATACGGCGATGCCCATGTGGAGCAGGAGCTCGTTGGATTTCTCCGCAGCGGTGGCGCCGTAGTCGCGGGTGACGGCGACCCCGACGTCGGCGGGAATCAGGCTGCCCTTGAGTCCCTCGACCCGGGCAAGCACGGCGGTGACCACATCGACCGCGTTGGCCCCGGGACGCTTGGCGATGCTGACCG
>CAZEJZ010000017.1:0-16920 GCA_964512415.1 uncultured Opitutaceae bacterium | reverse complement strand
GCCACCAGGAGGTGCTTGATTTCGTCGCGCCGCGTAAACCACAGCTTCGGCTCCGCGAAGCCCGCGAGCGCCGGAAGTTCGAGCAACTCCCCGAGCCGCGGAATCGACCCCATCGCGAGCGCCAGATAGCCATCGGCTGTCGCGTAGACTCCATACGGCGCCCCCAGATAGGCGTGGCCGTTGTTGACGGCGCTGCGCGCCGGCGCGCGACCACCATCGTTGAGAAAGGTGGTCGTGACCTCGAACTGCAGATCGAGGATCGACTCCAGCAGGCTCGCCTCCACCCGTCCGCCCCGCCCGGTCACGCCACGACGCACGAGACACGCCAGGATGCCCTGCACTAGGTGGGCGCTCGCGGTCAGGTCGGCGATGGCAAGCCCAAACGGGAGCGGCGGCTGGTCCGCGTTGCCATTAAGCCAAACCAGGCCCGAAACAGATTGTGCCAGCAAGTCCTGACCGGGCTTGTCGACCCACGGCCCTTCCGCGCCGTAGCCAGTCACGCTCGCGTAAACGAGCCGCGGATTGAGTTCCGTGCAGCGCGCCGACGAGAACCCGAGCCGTTCCATCACGCCCGGCCGGAAATTCTCGATGAGCACATCGGCGCGCGTGATCAGCCGCTCGACCGCCGCGCGATCCGCCGGGGATTTCAGGTCCGCCGCGAAGCTCTCCTTGTTGCGATTGATCGAGTGGAACAGCGTGCTGTCGCCGTCGAGTTCCAAGTTCGAAACATAAAGCTGGCGGCAGATGTCGCCGGTGCCAGGTCGCTCAATCTTGATGACCCGGGCACCGAGATCGGCGAGCCGCAGCGCCGCCGCCGGTCCGGCAAGGAACTGGCTGAAGTCGAGAACCAGAAGCCCATCGAGCGGGCGCGCGTCGGAGTCAGGCATGGGAGAGCGCCTCGCGATAGAGCCCATCGAGTCCTAGCAGCGCCTCGCGCGCCGACCGGCGACCCGCGAGGACGTCGTGCACCAGTGTGCCGCCGCATTCCTGGAAGTGAAGATAACCGGAGAACCGGGGGCGCAGCCATGCTCGATCGAGCGTAGGCAGCGTGGACCGAAAGTAGTCGTGCGCGATTCGGTTGTTCTCCGGATCGGTCCACGCGGATCGATGCCCCGGCTGCCCGCCCGCATGACAGGCGAGCGTTCGCTGCACGGTGCCACTCGCGGCGAACTCCGCGAACGCAACCGCCTCCCGACGGCGTAGGCTGCGGGCAGACACCGCGAGCCCGGTGCCGCCCAGCGTGGTCGCGAGCAGACCCCGGTCACCGAAGCTCACCACGTCACCGAACTCCAGCCGCGCCTCCGCATAACCGTCACGCGCGTAGTTTGAGTATCCGTAGGTCAGCGGGCAGTAGGCCGCGCGCTGCTCGCCGGCGCGGCTCATGCGTTCGTAGCTGTCGATCGGGTTGCGGCCGAGGCCAGCTGGGTCGCAGGCGCGTACCAGTGCGCCGAGCGCGGCGAGGGCGGCCGCCCCCGCCTCGTGACCCACCACGCGCTCGGGCCCGAGGAAAGGTTCCTCGCCACACGCCCGGCACAGCGAATAGAAGTTCATCAGGCAGTTGATCGGCGCCGCCGGCAGTTCCACCCAGCCGTCCCGTGCCAGCGACAGCAACTGATCCCACGTCGCAGGCCTTTCGAGACCGTGTCGCGCCAGCAGATCGGGACGCCAGCACGCAACCGGGGTGGCCGCGTCGATCGCGAGCGCCCAATGATGCCCCTTCCACTCGTAGCTGGCGTGAGAGAGGCCGACGGCGTTTGCCGCCTGATCGTCCAGAAACCCTCGGCTCAGGTGCTCATCGAGCGGCAGAAACACATCGTGCCGGGCCGCGTAGCCCACAAAGGGATGATCGATCACCAGCAAGTCATAGGTGGCGGCGAGTTGCTCGACGGGAAACTCCTCGAAAGCCTTCAACGAGCGTTTCTCCCACGCAATCTCCACGCCGGGGTGCAGTTCCGCGAAGCGCTGCGCCGCCGCCACGAGGGGAAGGTAACCGCGGCTATGGCCCCAAGTAATCCCGCGCAGAACGTTCACCGCGGCCATGGGAGGATCGAAGCGACCCGGCGGGCTTCGGATTTGCAAGCCGCGCCGTCGGCCATGCCGCACCCGATGGCCCAGGCGCGATGCGCGACGATCGGTCGCGAGACGCGCGAACGCGACAGGGACTGGACCAGAGGCAGGATCATAATTTCATTTACAAAACTATGTTTCATTAACGAAATCAAGCTGAACCGGTCACCATGCCCAAAACCGCCGCCTATGCCGTGCCAGCTCTGGATAAGGGGCTGGATGTTCTGGAGGCGCTTTCCGCCGCCACTGTGCCGCAGTCGCTCGGCGAGCTCGCCGCGGCGCTCAATCGGAGCAGCAGCGAACTATTCCGGATGCTCAACTGTCTCGAACGCCGCGGCTACGTCGCGCGCGAGCCCGTCGGCGGGAGATACACGCTGACGCTCAGGCTCTTCGCGCTGGCGCACGCGCATTCGCCGGTGGACCAGCTCCTCCGCGCCGCGCTCGTGCCCATGCGCCGACTCGTCGAGCGCACCGGCGAATCATGTCACCTCGGCGTGTTGCAACAAGGCCAGTTGCTGGTGATCGCGCAGGAGGAGAGCCCCCGGCCGGTCCGGATTTCCGTGGCAGTGGGCGCGGCATTCGATGCCGTGGAGACGGCCTCGGGCCGGCTCCTGCTCGCCCACCTGGAAGACCTCGCCCGCGCCGCCGCGCTCGCCCGCTCGCCGGCCTGGCAGCGCGCCAGCGCGCGGGCGCGCGCGGCGCTCGAAAAGGAACTGGCGTCGATCGTACGCTGCGGGCTCTCGCTGGCACTCGACGAAACCCATCAGGGCGTGCGCGATGCCTCGGCTCTGGTTGGCCGGCCGGGTGTGGTAACCGCCGCGCTCGCCTTGCCGGTCCTCGAACCCGCGCGCGGCGGTCCGCCGGCGGCGGAGCTGCACGCCGCCCTGCGCGCCACCGCCGCTGAGATCACCGCGCAGCTGGGACTCTCATGAAACCCGTCCATTTCGAAGCCTACGCCATCGGCTCGCTGAGAGTCTCCTTCGGCCGCACGATCACGGAGACGGACATCGTTCTGCACGCGGGTCAGACCGGCGACTTCTACCCGCACCACATGGATGCCGAGTGGTGCAAGACGCAGGAGTTCGGCCAGCGCATTGCGCACGGAACCCTCGTTTTCAGCGTGGCGGTCGGCCTCACGGCGGGCGAGATCAACCCAGCGGCTTTCTCGTACGGGTATGACCGGGTCCGCTTCATCAAACCCGTCTTCGTTGGCGACACGCTCCACGCACGCGCGACGATCAAGGAGAAGCGGGAGCACCGGAAACCAGGATTTGGCGTGGTCGTTGAGCTCGTCGAGGCGATCAACCAACGAGGCGAAACCGTGCTCGCCTGCGAACACCTTCTGCTTGTCCACCGTGGCCCAAGCACCGCCGAGAACATTCAAATCTAGATCCTAGCAAGCCGGCACGCCCAGACCGACGAGGGCTGCGGCAGGCTGATCCTGATCGACGACTTTACGGCGATCCGGACCGCGGACACTCCTCGCGCGGCGTCAGAGCGCGTCGTACTTGTCGGAGCGCCCGCGGGCCTTCTCGACGGGGTAGCGGGCGGCGTTGGCGGCCATCTTGCGCTCGATGGCGGCGGCGACGTCGATCCCGGTGATGTTCGCGAACTCGAGGGCGTAGATCACCACGTCGGCGAGTTCGGACTCGATCGCGGCGCGCTTGGCGGGCTGGCGGGCGAGGTCGGCGGAGGCCTCGGGGGTGGCCCAGAGAAAGTGCTCCATCAGCTCACCGGCCTCGGCGGCGAGCGCCATGCTGAGATTCTTCGGCGCGTGAAACTGCTCCCAATCCCGCTCGCGGGCGAAGGCCAGGATCCGCGACTTCAGTTCCGCCACCGACGTACTCGCATCCGACAAGGAAGACATGCGCGCACACTGGCGCCGACCTCCCGATGGGGCAATCCCTTCGACGGGGGATCACTTCCCCCGGTCGCGCAGCCGCCACAGGCCCGCCAGCAGGCTCCCGATCACGGAGTGGACCACGCTGGAAATCGCGCACGGCACCGCCGTCAGCGGATCGACGAAGTGGCGCCGCGCCAGCACCACGCCCAGCCCGGAGTTCTGCATCCCCACCTCGATCGAGATCGTCCGCGCCACCACCACCTCACACCGGAGCAGCCGCGCCACCACGTAGCCCAACGCGAAACCACCCGCGTGCACCAGCACGACGGCCAGCAGAAGGATGCCGCCACTGGTCTTCACGGCCGAGGCGTTCTGACCGACGATGCTCGCCACGATCAGGGTGATCCCGAGGACGGATGCTAGCGGAGCCCACGACGAGGTCGCCGCCACCATCCGCGGCGCGAACCGGTTCAGGGCCACGCCGGCCATCAGCGGCAACAGGACCACCTGGACCGTGCTCCGGAGCAGGCCCCACGCATCCACGTCCACGATCGCCCCGGCCAGCCACTGCGTGAGCAGCGGCGTCATCACGACTGCCGCGAGCGTCGAACACAGCGTCATCACGACCGAGAGCGCCACGTCGGCCCGCGCGATGTACGTCACCACGTTGGACGCCGTGCCCCCCGGGCAACACGCCACGAGGATCAGACCCACGGCGAACGCCGGCGGAAGCTTGAGCACGTGCGCGACCGACCAACCCATCAGCGGCATGATCACGTACTGCGCGAAAAAACCGATCGTCACCAGACGCGGCCGCTGCGCAATCCGACGAAAGTCGTCCACCGTCAGCGTCACCCCCATCCCCAACATCACCAATGCCAGCGTCAGCACGATGGCATTTCCGCTGAACCACATGAACCACGCCGGCTGCACCAAGGCGAGGCCGGCACCGACCACCACCCAGATCGGGAAAGCGTTGGTCATCAGGGCAAGAACGCGTTGCATAGTCCCCGAAGCGAGGCGGGCGAACGGGGGGCCGTCAGCGCATTTTTATCGGAAAGTGAAAACTTCGTGCTTGGCCCGCGACGTGCTTATGGTAAGGGAACCTTCGATCCAGAACATGTCCCGGTCCCTCCAACATCTCCGCAGCCGCGCCGGCGCTTCGTTTACGAAGGCCGTGCAGACGTGCTGCGCCCAGATGCGACCGGTTTCCACGAACTGGAACAAAACGCATACCGGCGCGGGCTCTCAGGCCTAATCTTCCGACCCTTCGGAATCCCTTAGCCAACCTGAAGAAGCCCCCGGTCACCCGACCTGAGGACGCCACTGCGTTTTTCCCTCTCCCTTCCCACCATGCATACGACGATCATCCATCCGCTCACGTCCCCGAGCCGCTCTCGCCGCACCCGGGTCTCCCAGCCGGCTGCCGACGATCATCGCAAGCCGCACTACGAGATCTCGGAGCAGGCGGGCCGGCTCGACCTGACCGTGTACGTACCCGGGGTCGACAGTGCGGGGGTCGAGTTGTCCTTCGATGGAACCGATCTGCTGCTCACCGCCCGCAAGGCCCACTTCGTGCGCGTGAACTGGCAGGCGCTGCACCTCGAGAAGGCGCAGCGCGACTACCAGTTGGTGCTCCGGCTCGGCGCGGCGGTGGACTTCGATCGCGTCGAGGCGACGCTGCAGGCCGGGGTTCTCACGATAAAGTTGCCAAAAAAGCTGCGGTGCACGGAACCCGCGCCCGCGCGCGCACTCCAACATGTGGCATAGTCGTCGTCTGGGGTTGATTCCCTGCGTGCACGAACGGATCTCAAGTCCGCGCGCCCGCGTGACGAGTCAACCTCCAACCCCAACCCCCTGCTCCACCCATGCTCTTCCAAGCCGTACCGCTCCCGCCCCCGCGGCCCAGCGACTCGGTGCTGGTCGTGCCGCACTACGACGTGCAATGGGCTCGCCCGGTGTTCCGCGCCCCTTCCCTCCCGACGCCGGCGCAGCTCCACAGCGAGATCCCGTTCACCGCGCTGCGCGTCACCTCCCAGCGCCGGCCGGCGGCCCGCACGCGCTGAGGCGCGCGCGGCGCACCGACGCGTCCCGATTCCGCTGAGCCCGCTCGATCCCGCCTGAGCCTTCTCCTCCCGTCGCGCGCCCGACCGCGTCCGACGCTCCGAAGCCCGGAAGTTCCCCTTCCGGGCTTCGTCGTTTCGCCGCGCCACGCGCGGGTCAGCGTTCCCGGACCCGCCACGTGAGCTGGCCCTCGGCACCCGGAGCCCGTCCGAGGACTTCCGCCAGCCACGCGAGCACCGGCCCCAACTCTTGATCGAGCTGCCACGGGGGATTCACCACCACCATGCCGGACCCTCGCATCTTCAAGCCAGCGTCCTCCCCTGCAATCGCCACCTCGGCACACCAGGTCGGGGGGAGCGGCCGTCGCTCCAGCTCAGCCAGAAATGCTTCCACCCGCGCCCGCTGGGTCAGGGGATACCAGATGGCAAAAGTCGCCCCCGGCATGCGCTCCAGACCCACCGCCAGGGCATCCACGAGTTGGCGCCATTCGTCCGGACTCTCGAAGGGCGGATCGAGCAGGAACAAGGCGCGGCGCTCCGGGCACGGCAACTGCGCCCGGACGGCGGTGTAACCATCGAGTTCAAGGACCGACACCCGTGGCACCCGGTGAAATTCCGCGGCCAGCGCCGCCTTCTCCGCCGGATGCAACTCGCAGAGGACCATGCGGTCCTGCGGTCGCAACGCGGCCTTCACCAGCCACGGCGAGCCGGGGTAGAAGCGCAGGCCCTCCCCGAGGTGCCCCGACTGGCGATCAAACGCCCGCACGCGGTCGACGTAGGTCCGCACCGCCGGAGGGGCGTCGCCGCGCGCCAGGATCCGTCCGATCCCGTCGGGCCACTCCGGCGCCCGCGCGAGCGAATCGCCCTGCGCCGCGACGCTCAGATCGTACCGTCCGCGGCCCGCGTGGGTGTCGAGGTAGAGAAACCCCTTCTCCTTGCGCGCCATCGCCTCGACCAAGCGGCCGAGCACGACGTGCTTGCAGACGTCGGCGAAGTTGCCCGCGTGAAAGTGATGTCGGTAGTTCACCGCGCGCCGTCGCGATCAATAGACCGGGATCTCGACCACGAGCTTGCGCACCTCGCCCGGCTGGCCGTCAGCGAGGCAGGGGCATGCGCATCCTCCGAGAACAAGACGGCACCCCACGCGATCCCCGCGGGGTGCGTCCGCGCCGCGCTGCCGGGACTCAGGATCTCCACGGCGTGCGCCAAGGCCGCATCGAAGGCGCGCAGGTGCGCCCGTTGCTTCCGCAGGGTGGAGAGACGTCCCATGATCGCCATGGTCCCGAGGGCAACCCGCCGCTCCCGCGCTGGCAAGCTTTCCTCCCCGGCTGCAGTTTCCGCTGGCGCACCCACCCCGTTCCACGCTATCCGCTCAGCATGAGCACCGAGTTCGGCTGGTGGAACAAGGACGACGAGGGACGCAAGTTCCAGGTCGTCGCCGATGTCCACGGCGGCGCGGTCACGTGGACCCGCAAGCAGGGCCATCACGCCCCATGGGAGACCCATCCGCCGTCTCCCGATGACTGGGACCGCCTCATCGCGGAGGCCCAGCGCCGGGTGCCGCGCCGCCTGCTCTCACCGAAGCAGTTTGCGGTGATTGAGCGGCTGCGCGACGCGGCGCGGTGATCGGCTCCTCGCGGCGCAGCACAAGGCGTGGCACCGCGGCGGCGCCGCAAGGCGTCAGAGGTCCACCGCCACGATCGACCAGATTTCCCGGAAAGGCCGGGTGAAGCGTTCGGGGTCGGACGCCATCAGCTCCCGGATCCGCGCGAGGGTATGCCATTCGCCGGTGTCGATCTCGTGCGGATTGAGGACAAACGGGCCCTCGTGGACCAGCCGGTAAACCCAGATGAATTCCCACCCCGTCGGTTCGGAGGCCCCCACTCGCAGCCAGCGCGCCGGCGGATCCGCCGATTCAAGTCCGAGTTCCTCGCCAAGTTCCCGCCGCGCCGCCGCGTCGTACGTCTCACCCGCGTCGACGTGCCCCGAGCACGAGGCATCCCACAGCCCCGGCGACTTGTCCTTGGCCAGGGAACGCTTCTGGAGGAAGAGCCGCCCGGCCCGGTCGAAGACGAACACGTGCACCGCCCGGTGCCATAGGCCCCGCGCGTGCACCTCCCCACGTGGCGCCCGCCCCACGACTTCGTCGCGCTTGTTCACCACATCGAAGAGCTCGTGCAGATTCTGCGCCGACGGAGGCTTGTCTTTATCTCGCATGGCCAGCTTCCTCTGGAACTTCCACCTTCCGCCAACTCATGCCGAAAATCGATGTCAATCAAGTCGCCGAAATCCTGAAGCGGAACCAGGTGGACCCCGCCCTGCTCCGCCAGGTCGTCGAGGAGATGAACCTCCTCGCCCAAGCCGCTGCCAATGCCGACGAGGACAAGCCACCTCCCGTGAAGAAGCAGTTCGCGATTCTCATCAGCGATCCCGAGGGCCGGTTGCCGGACCACGACTTCGCCGGCTGGGTGATGCAGATGCCGGAGAACGAGAGCGTGGTCACCGCCCAGGAGCGAATCTTCAAGGCGGCGTACGACTTCAACGCGACCAAGAAGGGTCGGCTCCTGCCCGTGAAGACGATCGGCGAGGCGATGGAGAGCGTGCCGGCGAAGCACTTCAAGGAGGTCGAGCTCTGGGTGAAGACCAAGACCCCCGTCCTGATGCTGCGGACCGACAACGTGATTCCGAAGGACACCGACTCGACCAAGAACGCGCGCGGACGCCGGCTCGAGTGAATCGGGCGATCGCCGCCGCGTCGCACGGACTCCGCGCCGCGCGCCGTGCGCCGCGTGGGTCTTGCGACTACGGCGACGGCTTCGGCTTCAGCCCGTAATTCGCCGGGTCGAAACCGCGCTGGCGCAGCGCCTCCGCGAGCGCCTTCAGGTCGAGGACCGCGCCGCGCTTGACCTGATTGGCGCGAAACCAGCCTTGGTTGACCTCCACGGCGAACTGGAGGTCATCGGCCCGCGATACGACCGAGGTTTCGTCGAAGGGGTAAAGCGGGTAGTGCTCCCGCAGCCGGCCGGCGGCGTCGAAGTACCCGATGTCGAGCGGCAGCGGGGTATTCCGCATCCAGAAGGAAAGGGTTTGGGGCTTGGCAAAGAGGAAGATCATCCCCTCGTCCGCCCCCAAGGTGCGGCGCCCCATCAAGCCACGCTCCATCTCGGGGCCGGTCACCGCCAACTGCAGCCGGAGTACCTTGTCGCCGACTGCGATCGGAAAAAACTCCGCCGCGCTCTTCATTGGAGCCGGCGCCGCGGCCGACCCCGCCATTGCCGGGAGCCCGACTGCCCCAAGCAGCAAGGTCAGGCCGACCATCATCCACCGTCGCAGGCACCGCGGACCCCGCCGCGGCGAAAGGGGGTTTGCGTTCTTCACGGGCCCGATAACAAATGAGGCCTCTCCCCGAGACAAACCTCCTTTCCTTCGTCGTGAGCGTTTCCGCCGATCAAGCCATCCTCCTCTACGCCGATTCCGCCCGGAACGGCGACATGCGTTACTTCGCCGGCCTGCACGTACCCGACCCGTTCATCGCCCTGCGCATCGGCGGTCGCAAGATCGGCGTGTTCAATGCCCTGGAATACGGCCGCGCCCGCAAGGAAGCCGCCCTCGACGAGGTGCTGGCGCTCGAGCCGCTGCGCGACGAGGCCCGCGAGCGCTGGCCCGGCCCGCCGCCCGGCCCCGCCGAGATCATCCTCCTCATCGCCGAGCGGCACGTGGTGGACCGCCTGACGGTCCCACAGGACTTCCCCGCCAGCCTGTTCGAGCGACTGCGGCGCCGGGGCCTCACCGTCGAGGTGGCCGAGGGCCCGATTCTGCCGGAGCGCGAGTTCAAATCCGCCGCCGAGGCGCGCGCGATCCGCGAGGGGAACCGCATCGCCGCCGTCGGCATCGCCGCCGCCCACCGCGTACTCGCGAAAAGCAAGATCCGCGCAAACCGGCTCTACTCGGGCGGCGAGGTGCTGACCAGCGAACGCCTGAAGTTCGCCATCGAGACGGCCTGCCTCGAAGCGGGCGGCGTGTCGCTCGACACCATCGCCGCCGGCGGTGACCAGGGCTGCGATCCCCACCACCGCGGCACGGGGCCGCTCCGACCCAACGAGCTCATCATCGTCGATGTCTTCCCCCGTGCCCAGAAGTCGGGCTACCACGGCGACATGACCCGCACCTTCCTCCGCGGCCGCGCCAGCGAGGCCCAACGCGCCCTTGTTGACGCCGTCCGCACCGCCCAGAAGGCCGCGCTCTCCAAGATCCGCGATGGCGCCAACGGGCGCGATGTCCACCGGGCCTGCACCACCGTGTTCGCCGAGCGGGGCTACGAGACGAAGGCCACGCCAAAGGGGTCCGTCGGGTTCTTCCACGGCACCGGACACGGACTCGGGCTCGACGTCCATGAACTGCCCCGCATGAGCGGTGCGGTCGACTACACGCTCAAGGCGGGAGCCGTCGTCACCGTCGAACCCGGACTCTACTACCCGGGGCTCGGCGCCTGCCGCATCGAAGACGTGGTCCAAGTCACCACCGGCCGCCCGCGCGCGCTCTCGTCGTACTCCTACGACTGGGAACTGCGCTGAGCACCGTTTCCCTGTCTTCGGGCCCCGTTCTCTTTTCTCCTCCCCCGCATGGCCATCTCCGCCGCCAAAGTCCGCAGTCTGCTCCAACGCATCCGGAAGAAACGCATCCTCGTGGTCGGGGATGTCATGCTCGACCACTACATCTGGGGCAACGCGACCCGGATCTCCCCCGAGGCCCCGGTGCCGGTCGTCGAGGTCGCCCGCGACACGTACGTCCCCGGCGGCGCGGCCAATGTCGCGGTCAACTGCACGTCCCTCGGCGCCGCCGCCACGCTTGCCGGCGTGATCGGTGACGATCCGGCGGGGGCGCACCTACGCACCGAGTTGCGCGCGCGGGGCGTCGCGGCTGTGCCGCTCAAGGCCGAGGGTCCCACCATCATCAAGTCGCGGGTCATCCTGCAGCACCAGCAGCTCTGCCGCCTCGATCGCGAGGCGCCGCCGGAGGCGTACCGTCTCGACCCGCGCGCGGTGGCGCGGCGGCTGCGGACGGCCGTGGCGGCGAGCGACGCGGTGATCTTCTCGGACTACGCCAAGGGGCTGGTCTCGGATGAATTGATCGCCGAACTCGCCGCGCTGGCCCGCGACGCGGGCTGCCTGACGGCACTGGACCCGAAGCCCAAGCGGCCGATGCACTTCTCGGATCTCGGTCTAATCACGCCCAATCGCGGCGAGGCGGCGCAGCTGGCGGGCGTCGACTGGCGACCGGGCCGCCCGTTCCCTGGCGAGGAAATCTGCCGGCGGATCCACGAGCGTCACCGCGTCCAGAATCTCGTCGTGACGTTGAGTGAGGACGGCCTGCTGCTCAGCCGCGAAGGCCGGGTGCTGCGGCAGATCCCGACGGCGGCGCGCGAAGTGGCGGACACGTCGGGCGCGGGCGACACGTCGCTGGCGGCCATCGTGCTGGCGCTGACGGCGGGGGCGGACCTCGAGACGGCGGCGCATTTTGCCAACGCCGCGGCGGGCGTGGTGGTCGGCAAGCTCGGCACGGCCACGGTCAGCCCCGCCGAACTCGTCGCCTACGTCTCGCAGCGCGCCTGACTGGTCCGGGACGACGCCCTCGCCGCCATGCCCGAACTCGCCGAGGTCGACTATTTCCGCAAACGCTGGAACCCCGGCCTCGGCGAGACCGTCGTCGACGTCGAGGTGCACCCGCAGGCCCGCATCTTCCGGGAGACGGATCCCGCGGCGCTGAAGCGCCATCTGACCGGGCGCCGCCTGCTCCGCTCGGCGGCCGCGGCCAAGCAGATGCTGTTTGAATCGGAGGCGGACGGCTGGCTGGGTATCCATCTTGGCATGACCGGCGAACTGAGTCTGCAGCCGTCGGACTATGCGCCGCGCCGCGCAGATCACCTCGTGCTGCGCCAGAGCCGACACACCCTCGTGTTCTCGGATCCGCGGATGTTCGGACAGGTCCGCTTCACGCGCGGCGGGACGGCGCCGGAGTGGTGGACGCGGATCCCGCCTGCGCTCACCTCCGATGCCTTCGGCTTGGCGGAGCTCACCGCCTTCCTGCAGCAACGCCGTCGCGCGCCGATCAAGGCCGTGTTGCTGATGCAGGAGCGTTTTCCTGGCATCGGCAACTGGATGGCCGACGAAATCCTCTGGCGCGCCGCGATCCATCCCCGCCAGCCGGCCGGTAGCCTCTCAGCCGCAGAGCAGCGCACCCTCTACCGCGAAGTGCGCTGGGTCTGTCGGCGTGCGCTGGAAACGATCGGCGAGACCTTCGACGATCCGCCGCGGTCCTGGCTCTTCCCGCACCGCTGGCGGGACGGCGGCATGTGCCCGCGCACCCGCACCCCGCTCAGTCGCGATACCATCGGTGGTCGCACCACCTGCTGGTCACCCGCGCGCCAGCGCCTGCGCCGATGAGTGCGTCGCCCTCGCGCCTCCGCCTCGATGAATGGCTCGTGCAACGCGGCCTCGCCGCCAGCCGCGCGCAGGCCAAGGCCTTGGTCATGGCCGGACGAGTCCGCCGCGGGACCGAACGACTCGACAAGCCAGGACGGGAGATCGCGGCGGACACGGAAGACATCATGGTCGACCAGCCCCCCCGCTTTGTCTCGCGCGGCGGCGAGAAGCTCGCGGCATTCCTTGAGCGTTACGCGATCGACTGCCGCGGCCGGCACGCGCTCGACGTCGGTGCATCGACGGGAGGATTCACCGACTGCCTCCTGCAAGCTGGAGCGGCGGACGTGGTCTGCCTCGACGTCGGGCGCGCCCAGTTGCACGCCCGGCTGCGCGCGGACCCGCGCGTGACCAACCTCGAGCAGATCAACGCCCGGCACCTGCAACCCGGGCAACTCCCCCGGGACGCGTTCGACCTCGTGGTGATCGACGTCTCGTTCATTTCTCTGCGCACGATCCTCCCGGCGGTCTGGTCCTTCGTGCCGCGCGGCGGACGACTCATTGCGTTGGTGAAGCCCCAGTTCGAGGCCGGTCGCGAGGAAGTCGACAAAGGGCGCGGCGTGATCCGCGATCCGGCGGTGCAGCAGGCGGTGCTGGACGACGTGCGGACCTTCGCGCTCGCGCTGCCGGGGGCGAGCCTGATCGGCGCGATGGATTCGCCGATCACCGGGACCGACGGCAACCGCGAGTTTCTCCTCGGGCTCCGGCGGAGCGACGATCGCCCGTCGGCACCGGTTGCGCGCGGGTGATTTCCCACTCCACTTACGGCAACAAACGACGCAGGATGCCACCGATGTCCCCCCTCCGCTCGCTCGTCTTCGTGGTCAATGAGGGCAAAGCCGGTGCACCCGAACTGGCGGAGACGCTCGTGGCCACCGCGCGGGGCGAAGGTGTGGCCGTGCGCGTGACGACGAAGTTCCCCATCGACGAGGGCGATCTCGAGGCGTGTGACGCCTGCTGCGTGATCGGCGGGGACGGCACCCTGCTCAGCGTCGTGCGCGCCGCGGCGCTCCGGCAGATTCCGGTCATCGGGGTGAACCGCGGCAGCCTCGGCTTCCTCACGACCTTCTCGGCGGACGAGGCGCGCAGTCAGTTCGCCGGCCTGCTCCGCGGCGAATTCACGGTGGCGCGCCGCTCGCTGCTGGATTGCTCCACCGGCACGGGGCAGCACGACCTGGCGCTCAACGACGTCCTGATCAAGGCCGAGGCCAACTCGCGCCTCGCGCACCTCGAAGTGCATGCCGACGGGAAGCTCGTCACGGAGTACTACTGCGACGGCCTGATCTTTTCGACGCCCACCGGCTCGACGGCCTACAACCTGTCCGCCGGCGGCCCCCTGATTCACCCCTCGGCCGAGGTGATCGCGCTCACGCCCATCTGCCCGCACACGCTGAGCAACCGATCGATCATCTTCCGCCACGACGTCCGGCTCGAGATCTTCAATCGCGGCAGCAACGCGCGCCTCCTGGTGGCGATGGATGGCCAGCGCAACCTCGTGAGCTGCGAGACCTCGCCCGTGACGGTCTCGATCTCGCAGCACACCCTGCTCCTCGCCCAGCGCCGCGACTACTCACACTTCGCGGTCGTCCGGACCAAGCTGAAGTGGAGCGGCGGCGACGCGGAGCGCCACGCTTAGCCGCGCAAACGCCCATGCCGCGGCCGCCCGTGCCGCGCTACCCGCCGCGGCCCGTCGCGTCGAATCGCGTCGCGAGACGCAGCTCCTTCCCGAGCGCACGTGATGGCCCTCATCGCGTCGCCCGGGCACGGGGGGCGGCGTGGTGGCGTGCGGCCTCCTCCGCCCCTCGCCGCGGCGAACCGCGGGACAGAGGGGCGAGAGGCTCCGCGCACGTTCCGGTCTACGGGGAGGATTCCTTCGCGGCGGGTGCGGCCTTGCCGCCGGACTTGGCGTTTCCGGCCTTTGCGGCCTCGGCCTTCTCGGCCTTGTCGAGCTTGCCATCATGGTTGGCATCGAACCGTTCCAACCGGCGCGCCTGCGCCTCGGCGCGGCCGCGCTGCACATCCTCCTTCCAGGCGGCGCGCTCGGTCTCGCTCAGGCGACCGTCGCGATCCGCGTCGTATTTGCGCAGGATGGCGGGCGGGAGCGTCTTCGCCTTCTCCGGCGCCGGTTCCTCGGCCAGGGCTGCGGTCACGATCAGGGGAAAAGCCAGCAGAACGAGTCTGCCGCGAGTGGGGAAACGTTTGCAGAATGATGTGTTCATGCGCCCGTCAACCAGCGCGCCCGTCACGCTTTTAGCAATACGATTGCCTTTGCCAAGCCGACCGAAACAGGGCTCTCTCCGCCCTCCTGCCCAGCCTAGAGGGTCAGTCTTTGTCGTTTGTTGGCGGGCGGACGACGAGTTGCAGGCGACGGTCTGCGCGCAGGTAGCGTTGGGCGAAGGCGGCGAGGTCGGCGAGCGTGACGGCGTCGAGGGCGCGATCCATCTCTTGGGCGTCGTTGACGGTCAGGCTGTAAAGGCACTGCAACGAGGCGTGAAGCGCGCGGGATGCGTTGGTCTGCAGCGCTTGGCGGCGGGCTGCCTTGAGGCGGGTCTGGCAGCGACGCAGTTCCTCGGGTTTGGCGCCGCCGGTGGCGACGCGCTGGATCTCGGCGTCGAACTCCGCGAGGACTGCGGCGACATGATCCGGTGCGGTGCCCGCGTAGAGGTAGAACATCCCGGAATCGAGGCCGAGGATGCGGCTGGAGCGCACGAAGTACGCGAGCCCCTTCTCCTCGCGGACGCGCTCGAAGAGTCCGGACGACATCCCGCTGAAGAACTCGTCCATGACGTCGGCCACCACGCGATCGGGAGAGGCCGCGCCCGGGCCGGGGAACGCGTGGAAAACGACCGCCTGGGCCCGCGGCTGGAGTTCCTCCCCTGCACCCGGCTGAACGGGGCCGGCGAACGCCGGCGCGGCGGCGGGAGCCTTCGTCTTGGGCAAGCGGGCGAGGAAACGCCGGAGCGCCGGCAGCAATTCGGTGCGCGAGAAGTCGCCGGAGACGGCGAGCACGGCATTGTTCGCCGTGAGCACCCGGGCGTGCAACGCCCGCAGATCGGCGGGCGTGACCGTCGCCACCTCGGCTGCGGTGCCGAAGGCGTCGTACGCCAGCGGATGGGCGCCGAAGAAGCGCTGCCGCAGAAGCTTTCGCCCGTGGCTGACGACATCATCCTCGTCGAGCTTGAGGTCGGCGATCTGCGCATCCCGTTCCCTTGCGAGCGTATCGGCGCGAAACGCCGGATGAAAGACGGCGTCGGTGAGCGTCTCGAGCGCCAGCGCAACATCACCGGGCAGGACCTCGAGCGCCAGAGCCAGCGCGTTGTTTCCGGTGAAACCCGAGAACGAGCCGCCCACCTCCTCGATGCGCCGCGCCACCTCGGCGGCGCTGCGCCGCTGCGTATCCTTCGTGAGCAGGGTCGCGAGGAGGGCCGAAGAGCCCCGACGTCCGGGTGCCTCCTGCGCCGGACCGGCGCGGAGCACGAAGCGGAAGTGGAGGTTCGGCAGGCGTGGATCCGCACGGAGAAGCAGCCGCGCGCCACCCGGCAGGAGCATTTCCTCGAAATCGGCGGCCCCGACGACCGCCCGCTCGCCCACCTTGGCGCCCGGGCGATCGGCCGTCGGACTCAACGACACCGACGTCAGCGTGCGCGGGATGAGGTAGGTCTGGATCAGCCGGGCCAGCACCGCCGAGTCGACGTCCGCGAGGCTCTCGAAGTACGAGCGCGTGAAGCTCAGGTCACCGACCACCACCTCGGCGGCGCCGAGGCGGGAAGCCTGACCGGCCATTGTCTTCCGGGCGTTGATCTCGCCCACCACCAGCTGCCGCATCGCCTTGCGGAGCCGTGCGCCGGTGACTCCCTTCTTTCCGAGCGACTGCAGGACCCCGAGGATCTTGGCAGTGGCCCGCTCCCTGCCCCCGGCGTCGCAGGTGAACGAAATCGAAAGCAATCCGCCCATGCCGGGGTTCCAGCAACTGGCGTCGATGGAGTGGACCAGCCGGGATTTCTCCCGCAGTTCACTCCAGAGAATCGAGCTGTCGCCGCTGCCCAGGACCATCGCGAGCAGTTCCAGCCCCGGTGCATCCGGATGGCCCAAGCCGGGAATCGGCCATGACAGGTCGGCGCGGATGACCTCAACATCCTCGTAGCGGTGGTCCTCCCGCGGGCCAAGCGCCACCGGCTCCGGCAGGATGGTCAGCGGAGCGAGACGCGACCGCGGAGTGGATCCGAAGTGACGCTGCACCTCGTCGCGGAGGGTGGCGGGATCGACGTCGCCCACGACCACGATCACGAGATTATTGGGCACGTAGCGGGCGCGGTAGTACGCCAGCAGATCCTCGCGCGTGAGGGAGGAGAACACCTCGCGGTGGCCGATGACGGGAGAACGGTACGGATGCGCGCGGAACGCCGTGGAGAAGAGGGTCTGGCCGAGCCGCTGGTCGGGGTCGTCCTGCACCATGTCGATTTCGCGC
>CAZEJZ010000016.1:12753-18096 GCA_964512415.1 uncultured Opitutaceae bacterium | reverse complement strand
GAGTACGGAGCGCCGCTGGTCGTGATCGGCGCGCCGCTCGCGGTGGATGCGGACGCCTTCCGCACGGCGGATGGCAACCTCGAGGGAACGCTGCGGATCATCTGCGACCGCGTGCATGGCTACGGAGACGTGCCGGTCGGCCGCGCCTAAGTTTCGTCATGAAGAAGACCAGTCCAGGAGTGGTGAATTTCTCGTCCACGCCGCACAGCGTCGAGCTGCGCGACGTCGCCCGCCCGGAGCCGGGCGCGGATGACGTCCTCCTCGCGGTCGAGGCGGTCGGCGTGTGCGGCAGCGATCTGCACCAGTGGACCGCCCAGCACAGCTGGACGGTCAATTATCCGGTGGTGCTCGGCCACGAATTCGGCGGCCGCATCGCGGCGGTGGGGTCGAACGTGCAAGGGTTCAAGGAAGGCGATCGCGTGGTCAGCGAGACGGCCGCGGTGATCGACGCCAACAGCCCGCTGTCGCGGCGGGGTCTCTACAACCTAGATCCGACCCGCAAGGGATTCGGATATGGGGTGAACGGGGCGATGACCCGCTACGTGCGCGTGCCGGCGCGGTGCCTGCACCGGGTGCCGGAGAACGTGCCGCTGCTGCACGCCGCGCTGACCGAGCCCTGCTGCGTCGCTTACAATGCGGTCATCCAGCAGGCGCGCATCCAGCCGGGCGACCGGGTGATCGTGCTCGGGCCCGGCCCGATCGGCATCTTGTGCGCCGCGATGGCGCGCCTCGCGGGCGCGCAGGTGGCACTGGTGGGACTTGAGCGGGACAAGGTCCGTCTCGAAGTCGGCAAGCAGTATGGTTGCGATGTGATCATCGGTGACGCCACCGAGTGGGCGCGGTCGCGTGACGGCTTGGGTGCGGATGGCGTGATCGATGCGGCGGGCGTTTCGGCGTCGCTCAAGGCGGCGCTGGATCTCGTGCGCCCGGCCGGCTGGATCAGCAAGGTGGGTTGGGGTCCGCAGCCGCTGGGTTTCTCGCTCGATCCGCTTGTCGCGAAGGCGGTGACGCTGCAGGGCAGCTTCAGCCACAACTGGCCGATCTGGGAGCGCGTGCTCGCGCTCATGAGTTCGGGCCAGCTGGACGTGCGGCCCATCATCGGCGGCACGTGGCCGCTGGCGGGCTGGCACGAGGCGTTCGAGCGCATGCACCACGGCGAGATCGTCAAGGCCGTGCTCACGCCGACCGACTGAGCCACCGCGGGCGGAAGCGGACCGCGTGGCCTCGCGCCGCGGTGGTACCCGATCCGGCCTCTTTCCCCTTTTTCTCCTCCCTCCCATGCGTCTCGAAAACAAGGTCATCCTCGTCACCGGCGGCACCTCCGGCATCGGTCGCGCGATCGTGGAACGATGCGTGACGGAAGGTGCCCGCGTGGTGATCAACGGCATTGATCGCCCGGCGGGCGAGGCGTTGGTGCGTGCGCTCGGGGCGGACCGGGCGGTGCTGTCGATCGCCGACCTCGGCGAAGCGGCGGCCCCGGCGCGGGTGGTGGCGGAGGCGTTGGCGGCGTTCGGCCGGGTGGATGGCATCGTCAACAACGCGGCCTTCATCGGGCGGAGCACGATCGACAACACGAGTGCGGACGTCTTCGACCGCATGATGGCGGTCAATCTGCGGGCCCCGATGCTGCTCATTCAGGCGGCGATTGCATCCCTGCGGGCGCACCGCGGCTCCGTGCTGAACATCGGCTCAATCAACGCCTATTGCGGCGAGGCGACCCTCCTGGATTACAGCCTGTCGAAGGGCGGCCTGATGACGCTCTCCCGCAACCTCGCGAACGCGCTGGCGAACGACGGCGTGCGTGTGAATCACCTCAACATCGTCTGGGTCCTCACCGACCGCGAGTACCACCACCAGATCGAACTCGGGCAGCCCAAGGACTGGCACGAACACATCCCGAAGGCCTATGCGCCCTCGGGCCGGATCCTGCGTCCGGAGGAAGTCGCCACCGCGGCCGTCTACTGGCTCGGCGACGAGTCCCGGCCCGTCAGCGGCTCCGTCCTGGAGCTGGAACAATACCCCATCATCGGCCGCAACCCGGTAAAGTCCTGATCCCATGCCCCGCCTCGCTGCATTTCCCAAGGCCTTCATTCGCGATCTTTGCACCCCGCAGGGCATGACCCTGCAGGCGTGGGTCGACCTCGCGGCCCCGCTGCGGCTGGACGGGCTGGAATTCTACAGCGGCTTCTGGGAGCTGGCTGACCGCAGCCGCTGGGCCGGGCTGCGCCGCAGCGTCGAGCGCGCCGGAATGACGATCCCGATGCTCTGCTGCTCGCCCGATTTCAGCCTGCCCGAGGGCGAGGCCCGGCAGCGTGAGATCGCGCGCGAGCAGGACTGGATCCGCATGGCCGCCGAACTCGGTGCGCGCTACTGCCGCGTCCTTTCCGGCCAGCGCCGCCCCGAACTCACCCGCCAGCAGGGACTCGACCTCGTCGTCGGCTGCATCGAGGCGTGTCTCCCCGTCGCGGAGTCGTGCGGCGTGACGCTCATCCTTGAGAATCACTACAAGGACGATTTCTGGAGCTACCCGGAGTTCGCGCAGAAAATGGACGTGTTCTGCGAACTCGTCGACCGCCTGCACCACCCGTATTTCGGCGTCAACTACGACCCCAGCAACGCGTTCCTCGCCGGCGACGATCCGCTTGAGCTGCTGCGGCGCGTAAAGCACCGAGTTGTGACGATGCACGCGAGCGATCGCACGCTGATCTCCGGCACGCTGGAGGACCTGCGGCGCGAGGAAGGCGGCGTTGAAGGCTACGTGAAGCGCCTCCGCCACGGCACGATCGGGCGCGGCCTGAACGATTACGACGCGATCTTCCGCGAGCTCCGCTCGGTGGGTTTCGACAGCTGGATCAGCATCGAGGACGGCGTGGAAGGCATGGACCAGCTCGTCGAGAGCGCGCGCTTCCTCCGGGAGAAAATCGCCCAGCATTGGGGGGCCTGACGCCACGCCGCGCCCCGCCTCCGCTGCTCCGGCCCGACCGGACGGCTGGAGTGAGCAAGAGCCACCCACCACACCATGAACCTATTCGTCGAGCTGCTCATCCTGTTCCTGCTGCTGCTGCTCAACGGCGTCTTTGCCATGGCGGAGATCGCGGTGGTGTCCTCACGCAAGGCGCGGCTGAAGAAGCTGGCCGACGAGGGATCGGCCCGTGCGGGCGTGGCGCTGGCCCTGGCCAACAGTCCGGACCGGTTTCTTTCGACGGTGCAGATCGGGATCACCCTCGTCGGCGTCCTCGCGGGCGCGTTCGGTGGTGCGACGTTGTCCGACGAGTTCGAGCCGGTCATCGCCGCGATTCCCGTCCTTGCCCCCTACGCGGGCATCATCTCGATCGCGCTCGTGGTCGGCGCCATCACCTACCTCTCGCTCGTCATCGGCGAACTCGTCCCGAAGCGCATCGCGCTGTCCAACCCCGAGCGTCGGGCGATGCTCGTGGCGGGAGCGATGACCAGCCTCTCGCGCCTGGCTGCGCCGTTCGTGTGGCTGCTCACGGTCTCGACCGACCTCGTCCTCAAGGTCTTCGGGCTGGCCAAGGAGGTCGACGCCCCGCCTTCCGAGGAAGAGGTCACGCACATGATCGAGCAGGGCACGACCGCCGGCGTCTTTCACAAGGCCGAGCGCGCGATGGTCGAGGGCGTCCTGCGGCTCGACGAGCGGTCCGTCACCGAAATCATGACGCGGCGGACGAAGATCGTCTGGCTCAACGTTTCCGATGTCGACGAGGCCAACTGGCGCAAGATCGTCGCCAGCGGCCACTCCCAGTTTCCCGTCTACGAGGGCACGCGCGATCACGTGCTTGGCATGGTCTCCGTGAAGTCGCTCTGGGCCAACGCCGCCGCCGGCGTGCCGAACAGCATCCGCAATCACCTGATGCCGCCGCTGTTCGTGCCCACCACGATCAACGTCGTGCAACTCCTCGAGCTCTTCCAGAAGTCCGGCAAGCACATCGCCCTGGTCACCGATGAATTCGGCAGCGTGCAGGGACTCGTGACCCTGATCGACGTGATGGAAGCCATCGTCGGTGACCTGCCGGAGCCGGGCGACCGCCGTTCCCCGGACGCGCAGCAGCGCGACGATGGATCGTGGCTGGTCGACGGCAGCATGGCGATCGACGACTTCCGGCGGCGCTTTGGCCTGCCCGCGCTGCCTGGGGAAGAGGATGGCGACTTTGAGACGGTCGGCGGCTTCGTGGTGGATCGGCTCGGCCGCATCCCCAATGCAGGCGAACACTTTACGTGGAATGGGCGGCGCTTCGAGGTGGTCGATATGGACCGCCACCGGGTGGACAAGATCCTGCTCGGCGCCGCGCCAGCACCTCCCTCGGTCTCGCCAGCGGCGGACTGAGCGGAGCGCTCCCACTCCCGACGGGCAAAAAGAAGTGGCGGGCCGTGTACCCCTACACGGCCCGCCTTTGCTTTCTTAGTTACCCCAAAACTCCCGCTAGGCGGGAGAAGTGTTCTTACGGGTCAGACAGAACCCGGGTTAAAAGGTTCCGTCAATCTTCACCGGACGGATTTCCGACCTATTAGCGGCAGCATCGGCCCCCGTAAGCGCCAGGCAGGGTGCTTTTGGATGGCCTAGCACTGTATTAAAATTCTGGTTAATAGAGCTTTATGAATAGATTCGACCTCATTGCCCAGACTTTGCACGGTTTTGGGCCGTGAACCCCTTCGAATCGTCCTTCACGGTGACTCGTCGTCGTTTCCTTCAGCGCTGCGCAGCTGCGGCCGCAGCCACCGGTCTACCGATGTGGTTTATGGAAAGGCAGTTAAGTGCTGAATCGACGGGGCCCGCGAAGGTGGCGGCGAATGATCGGCCGGGGGTGGCGCTGGTGGGGTGCGGGGGCATGGGGACGGTGGATGCCCTGAATGCCGCGAATTACGGCGACGTGGTGGCGGTGTGCGATGTGGACGCGGAGCACGCGGCGGCTGCGGCGGCGAAGCTGACGGTGGAGGGGAAGGCGCCGCCCCAGATTTACCGGGACTTCCGCCGGATGCTGGAGCGGTCGGACGTCCAGATCGTTCTCAATGGCACGCCGGATCACTGGCACACGCTGGTCAATCTCGGGGCCATCCGGGCTGGCAAGGACGTGTACTCGGAAAAGCCACTCACTCTGACGATCGATGAAGGCCGCCGCTTGGTGGCGGAGACGCGCAAGCACGGTCGCGTGCTGCAGACCGGTACGCAGCAGCGCAGTTCACAGCGCTTCCGCATGGCGTGCGAGTTGGTGCGCAACGGTCGCATCGGTCGCCTGCAGGACGTGAAAGTCTGGGTGCCGGCGGGATTGCGTGAGGGCCCGTTCGCCACGGCGGCGGTACCGGGGGCGCTGGACTGGGATTTCT
>CAZEJZ010000016.1:0-12743 GCA_964512415.1 uncultured Opitutaceae bacterium | reverse complement strand
CAGGGGCAGGCGCCGCGCGTCGACTACGTGCCGGAGCGCGTGCACGTGAAGTTCCGCTTCTGGTACGACTACTCGGGCGGCACCACGACCGACTGGGGCGCGCACCACATCGACATCGCCTCGTGGGCCATCGGACAGACCGCCCCGGTCAAGGTCGAGGCCACCCGGCTCGCCGAGCCGATCCCGGGCGGATTCACCGCCGTCAGCGACTACGAGGTCCGGCTCACCTACCGGGATGGCGTGCGGCTGACCGTGGCGACGACCCGGGATGACGACATCTTCGGGCGGGTGGCGAATCCGCAGGGCCAGCGCAACGGCCTCCGTTTCGAAGGCACGAACGGCTGGATCTGGGTGAACCGGAGTGAACTGCGCGCCAGCGACCCCGAATTGCTCCGGACACCGCTCGCGGCGGACGCGCTCCGGCTCCCCGTCAGCAACAATCACATGGAGAACTTCATCGACTGCGTCCGTTCGCGGCGCGCACCGATCTGCGACGTGGAGGTGGGCCATCGTTCGGCGACCGTTTGCCACCTCGGAACGATCGCGCTGCGCACCGGCCGGGCGCTGACGTGGGATCCGAAGGCGGACCGTTTCACCGGCGACCACGCGAAGGAGGGCAACGCGCACGTCGCCCGGGAAATGCGCGCTCCCTACGACTATAGCTTTGTGGCCTGAGGCACGGGGTTGACCCGTCCCGTGTGGCCTGAGTGATCGATCCATGATGAACCAATCTCCGCTCGGTACTCACGGCGGCTTCGCGTCCGCCTGGCGGCGCGGGGTGGTGACCGTGGCGTGCGTCGCGGGATTGGGCGGGATGTCGGCGCAGCCCGAGACGGGTTCCGCACCTGCAGCGCGGGCATCTGTCCGGGCCGCTTCTCCCACCACCGCGGCGATCGCGGCGCCCGCGCCCGCACCCGGTCCCGGGCCGGGGGCGAGCGGACGGGCCGAAGCGCGCGGAGCGAACGCCGCCGTGCCGGCCGACGTGCGCGTCGCGCCGACCTCCGTCGCGCCCCTGCCCCCGACCCCGATCACGGCCGCGGCGCTGCGTGCAGAGCTCGAAGCGATGCTCGCGTCGCCGCGCTTTGCCGGCGCCCTGTGGGGGGTGAGCGTGGTGTCGTTGCCCACCGGTGAGGTGCTTTTCACTCACGGCGCGGAGCGGCGGATGAGTCCCGCATCGAACACCAAGCTCTTCACGGCGGCGCTCGCGCTGGACCGTCTCGGCGGGGCGAGTCGCCTGCAGACGCACGTGCTCGCGACCCAGCCCGTGGATCAGGCCGGGGTGTTGCGCGGTGACCTCGTCATCGCCGGTCGAGGCGACCCGAGCTGGAACCCGCGGCGGTCGGGTCAGCCGTGGGCGGAGGTCTTTGCGCCGGTCGTCGACGTGTTGCGGCGGGCGGGCGTGCGGCGGATCACGGGTGACGTGGTGGCCGACGGGACATACCTGCGCGTGCCGCCCTTTGGGGCGAGTTGGACGGCCGACGACCTGATGGAGGATTACGGGGCGGAAGTGTCGGGCGTGGTGCTTGACGAGAACTACGTCGAATTCGAGGTCGCGCCGGGCGCGGCACCCGGTGCGGCGGCGAGCGTCGGGTGGCGGCAGCCGGGGCACGGACTGACGCTGGACATTCGCGTCGTGACCGGTCCCGCGGAGAGTGCGCCCGCGCTGCGGGTGCTGCGTTTTCCCGGCGAGACGACGGTGCGCGTGCTGGGCACGATTCCGGTCGCGGCGCAGCCCCGAATGTTGGAGGCCACGGTGCCGCGGCCCGCGGAGTGGTATGCGGCGGAGTTGGTGGCGGCGCTGCGCGGCGCCGGCATTGCGGTTGAAGGGCGCGCGCGCGGCGTGCGCTGGCCGGAAAAGCCTGAGGAGCCGCGGGCCCCGGTGAACCTCGGCACCGTGGCGTCGGCGCCGGTGCGGGAGATGGTGCGGGTGATGATGAAGGATTCGAACAATCTCCGGGCCAGCCTGCTCTTCGATCTTGCGGGTGAACTGACGCGGTCGCCGGACACCCCGGCGTGGCGCACCTCCGAGGAACTCGGTGCGGCGGACCTGCAGGCCTTTCTGCGCGAGCGGGGCATCCCGGCGGCGGAGGCGATCGTGGAGGAAGGATCGGGGCTCTCGCGCAACAATTTGGTCAGCCCGGCGGTGATCGTCGCCTTGCTCCAACGCATGGCGGAGCACCGCGAAGCCGCAGCGTGGCTCGACGCACTCCCGGTTGCCGGAGTGGATGGATCCTTGCGCGCGCGTTTCCGGGGTGGTCCGGCGGAGGGCAAGGTGCGGGCGAAGACGGGCACGCTGCGCTGGGCTCATTCGCTTTCCGGCTATGTGGACACCGTCGGCGGAGCGCGCTTGGCCTTTGCGGTGATGCTGAACCGCCACCGGGTGCAGCCGGGCGCGCCCGAGGCCCGGGCGGAGATCGATGCGTTGGTGGAGCGGCTCGTGGCGTACGGAGGCCGCTGAGCGAACTGCGCCCACGCGGCGGTCGTCGGGTTTTCTCCCGGCTGATTCGGGGATTGCGGCGGGCAGTCGGCCCGGCTCGGCTAGCAGAGCATGAGCGGATCCGAACGACTCACTTCCCTGGACGCGTTTCGCGGGGCGACGGTCGCGGCGATGTTGCTGGTCAACAATCCGGGCTCGTGGTCGCACGTTTATCCGCCGCTGCGGCATGCGCCCTGGCACGGGTGGACCTTCACCGACCTGATCTTCCCCTGCTTCCTGTGGATCGTGGGGCTGTCCATGGCGTTGTCCTTCGCGCGGCGCTCCGACGCGACCGCTGGAGCCCGCGGCCCCGATCGGGCTGAATCGACTCCACGCGTCAGCGGGCTGGCGCCGCACATCCTCACCCGCTCGGCCATCCTGTTCGGGCTGGGGCTCTTCCTGGCGGCGTTCCCGTTCGGGCTGCTGGGTCCAGGATTCTCGCTCGAGACGCTCCGCATTCCGGGTGTGCTGCAGCGCATCGCGCTCTGCTTTCTGATCGCGAGCCCGTTCGTGCGGTACTGCCGCTGGCGCGGCCAGGTGCTCGCGGCGCTGGGGCTGCTCGCGGGATATGCGGCGCTGCTGCTGGCGGTGCCGGTGCCTGGTCACGGGGCGGGCGTGCTCGAACCGATCGGGAACCTGCCGGGCTGGCTCGATGCATGGCTGCTCGCCGGGCATACGTGGTCCGGCGCGCCGGCGCCGGGCTTTGATCCCGAGGGCATTCTTTCCACGCTCCCGGCGATCGCCTCCACGCTCCTCGGAGCGGCGTCGGCCCCGCTGCTGACCCTGCCGATCGGCCCGGCGCGAAGGACCGGCGCCTTCATCCTCACGGGCATCGGGCTCGTCGCGGCGGGATTAGTCGTGGGAAAGTGGATACCCGTGAACAAGAACCTCTGGACGCCTTCCTTCACGTTGCTGATGGCGGGATGGTCGGCGCTGTTCTACGGCGTTTTCCACGGACTGATCGAGGCTGCGGGCTGGCGGCGGTGGGCGACGCCCTTCACGCTCTATGGGCGCAACGCGATTGCGGTGTACGTCTTTGCGGGCCTTCTGGCGCGGTTGCTCTACCTGATCTCGTGGACCGGCGCTGGCGGCGAGAAGGTGACCGTGAAGCAGTTCCTGGCGGGCGGAATTTCGAGCCTGCTGGGGACGGGTCCGCTGGCGTCGTTGGTCTTCGCCGCGGGCTTCGTTGGCGTGAGCTTCCTCTTCGCGTGGGTGCTCTGGCGGCGCCGGTGGTTTATCAAGGTCTAGGGTTCGGTGAGCCGAGCTCCCGGTGAGCGCCGGCTCGCTCCGCCGGGAAAGCCGAGCTCGCCAGTCGGCAGTCGGGAGGTCACGCTTGCGGTTCGGCGAGAGGGAGGAATCGTTTTCCTGATCCCGAGCGATCCGACCCATGTCTGTTCCGTCGATTCCTGATTCCATCCTCCGGCTTCCCTCGCGCACCGCAGAGTTCGGTGCGATGCTCGCTCGCTGGTGCGCGATCAATTCCGGCTCCGGTCACGGTGCCGGCCTCGAGCGGATGCGCCTCGCGCTGGCCGAGGCCTTCTCCCAGTCGTTCCCGGCGGCGAAGGTGGAGATCCTGGCGTCGGATGCTCCGGGACGGAACCCCGAGGGCGTGAAGTCGCTCCGCATCCGCCTCCGTCCCGAGGCACCCCGACAGGTCTTGCTCTGCGGCCACTACGATACGGTGTTCGAGGCGGACGACCCCTTCCAGGCGTGCCGGTGGGCGGACGCGGACACGCTGAACGCGCCGGGTGCGGCGGACATGAAGGGCGGAATCCTCACGATCCTGGCAGCGCTGGAGGCGTTCGAGGCGGCGCCGGGTGCGGCGGGCTTGGGATGGGAGGTGCTGCTGACTCCGGATGAGGAGACGGGATCGCACGGCACGCGGTCGCTCTTCCTGGAAGCGCGGCAGCGGTATGACTTTGGATTCGTGTTCGAACCGGCGCGGCCGAACGGCGACCTCGTGCATTCGCGCAAGGGCACCGGCGTCTTCGTGGCGGTCTGCCACGGCCGGGCGTCGCATGCGGCGAAGATTCCCAACGATGGTCGCAATGCGATCCTCGCGCTTGCGGAGTTCCTGCTCGCGGCGAGCCGCATCCCCGCCGAATTGCCGGGCGTACTGGTAAATGTCGGCAACATCCGCGGCGGCTCGGCGGCGAGCAACGTGGTGCCGCACCTCGCGCAGGCCGAGATCGACGTCCGGGTCACGCGCCTGTCCGACCGCGAGCCGCTCCTCGCGCGGCTGCAGGCGCTGGTGGACGGCGTGAACGCGCGCGAAGGATTCCGGCTGGAGTTGAAGGGCGGAATGAACCGTCCGCCGAAGGAGTGCATGGCCGCAGAGGAGCACGTCTTCGCCGCGTGGCAGGCGGCGGCCGCGGACCTCGGGCAACCCTCCTTCACGTGGGTGCACACGGGTGGGGCGTCGGATGGCAACTTTCTCTCCGCGGGCGGGCTACCGAATCTCGACGGAGTCGGGCCGATCGGCGATCAGCTGCACAGCGACCGCGAATTCTGCCGTATTCCCACCGTGGCGTCGCGCGCCCAGTTGGCGGCGCTGGTGCTCCACCGGATCGCCCACGGTCTGGTGCCAATCCCGAGCCGGCCGCGACTGCCGGCGACGACCTGACGCCCTCGCCGTTCGGCGATCAGCCTGGAGGGAACCAAGCTCCGAGCACGGCGGCCCGCCGGGCGCCGGTCACCGCGGGGAGGTTGCCGGTCCGTCCTTCGACGTGCCGGTGGGCGAGCCACGCGAAGGCCATGGCCTCGACCCAGGCTCCGGGGACGCCCCGCGCGTCGGTGAGATCGATGGATGAGGCGGGCAGCGCGGTGCGGAGCGCCGCGACCAGACGGGGATTCCGCGCGCCGCCGCCGCAGAGCAGCACCTCGGGCGCCCGCAGGCCGGGCAAGGCGCGGATGGAATCCGCGATCGTCGTCGCCGTCAGCGCCACCAGCGTCGCCTGCACATCCGCATCGCTCGCTCCCTCGCTCCGCCGGCGCAGGCGCGGCTCCAGCCACGCGGTGGAGAAGTACTCCGGCCCCGTGCTCTTTGGGGCGGGCAGGGCGAAGAAGGGGTCGTCGCGCAGCGCCTCGAGCAGCAGCGGATCGACACGGCCGCAGGCCGCCAGTGCGCCATCTCGGTCCATCGGCTCGCCGAGCACCCGCTGGCTCCAGCGGTCGAGCAGCGTGTTGCCGGGGCCCGTGTCGAAGCCGAGCACGGGAGCGGTCGGGTCGCTGGGGAGCGAGGTGAGGTTGGCGATGCCGCCGATGTTCACCACCACGCGATCCTGGCCCGGCACGCGGAAGATGCCCTCGTGGAAGGCCGGGACGAGAGGGGCGCCCTGACCACCGAGGGCGACGTCTTTCCGCCGAACGTCCGCCACCACTGGGATCCCGGTCTCGACGGCGATGACGTTCGGGTCACCGATCTGCAGCGTGAAAGGCGTGGCGAAGCCGGGTCGGTGCCGGATGGTCTGGCCGTGGCTGCCGATCGCGCGAATCGCTTTCCCCGGAAGGCCGGCTTGGTCGAGGAGTTCCCGGACGGTCCGGGCGATGAGACGGGCGAGGGCGACATCGGCGACGCCGAGTCGGTCGATCTCGTTGTCGCCGGGGGTGGCGAGCGCGAGCAGTTGCTGTCGGAGCTCGGCGGGCAGGGGATGGCTGTGGGTGGCCACGAGGGCCGGTGCCGGCGCGAAGCGCACCACGGCCGCATCGATCGCGTCCATGCTGGTCCCCGAGAGCGTGCCGATGAAGAGGTCGCTCATCGGTGCAAACGAACCGGGGACCGAGGAAATCGGCTCGCCTCCGTTGCCTGCTCGCGGCGCAATCGGGCCAGGTTCATGCTCACTACGGAAACACCCAGCAGTCAGCACGTCGACTTGGATCTGTACCGGACCGATGCCCTCGTGGCGGCCCTGATCGAGGACCAGGCCCGGGCGGCGGCGGCGGTCTCGGCCGCGGGGCCGGCGCTCGCGCGGGTGGTGGACGCCGCGGCTCCGCGACTGGCGGCGGGTGGGCGGCTCATCTACGTCGGCGCGGGGACGTCGGGGCGACTGGGTGTGCTGGACAGCGTGGAGCTGCTGCCGACTTTTTCGTGGCCGACGGATCGCGCGATCGCGGTGATGGCGGGTGGCCTCTCGGCGGTCTTCACGGCGGTGGAGGGGGCCGAGGACGACACGGCGCAGGGGGCGGCGGATCTCCGCGCGCAGAACCCTGGGCCGAATGACGTGGTGTTCCTGCTGGCGGCGTCGGGCCAGACTCCCTACGTGCTCGGTGCGCTCGATGCGGCGCGGGTGGCGGGGGCGTTGACGGTGGGCTTGGCGAACAACCCGGACTCCCCGCTTGCGACGCGGGCCGAGATCGGGGTCACGCTCGATACCGGCAGCGAAGTGATTTCCGGGAGCACCCGCTTGAAGGCCGGCACCTCGCAGAAGATTGCGCTCAACGTCCTCTCCAGCGCGATCATGGTGCGGCTGCACAAAGTCTACGGCAACCTCATGGTCGACCTCATGCCGACGAACGCGAAGCTGCGGCGGCGGGCCCTCGCGCTGGTGCAGCGCGCCACGGCGGCGGACGAGGCGTCGGCGGCGGCGGCACTGGCGGCGTGCGGCGGGCACGTGAAGACCGCGATCGTGATGCTGAGCGGCGGCTGCGCGGCGGACGAGGCTCGTCGTCGTCTCGCGGCGGTGGACGGCAATGTGCGGGCGGCGATCCCGCGGCGCGCATGACCGCGAGTGGGTCCAGTCGGAGGTGCGGCCGGGTGCCGGGCAAGATTCACGACTTGCCGCGCGCGACCCGCCCGTCGGGCGGCGGGTTTCTCGTCCTCGCGGTGGTCCTGTGGTTTCTGAGTTTCACCGCACTTGCCGCGCGGGCGGACGTGCTCTCTCCTGCTGACGCACCGCCGCCGGCGCCGCGGGAGTTTCGGGCCGTGTGGATCGCGTCGGTGGCGAACATTGATTGGCCGAGCCGTCCGGGACTGTCGGTGCGTGAACTGCGGGCGGAGATGAAGACCCTGCTCGACACGGTGGTCGCGGTGGGACTGAACGCCGTCATCCTCCAAGTGCGGCCGGCGGCGGATGCGCTCTATCACTCGCCCTTCGAGCCGTGGTCGGAGTACCTCACCGGTCAACAGGGCAAGGCGCCGGGATGGTTCTACGATCCCTTGAATGACTGGGTGGCGGAGGCGCACGCGCGCGGACTCGAGCTGCACGCGTGGATCAACCCTTACCGCGCGCGCCATCCCTCGGCGAAGGGACCGCTGGCGCCGGAGCATCTGGCGAACCAGCGGCCCGACGTGGTGCGGACATACGGAGATTTCCTGTGGATGGATCCGGCGGAACCCGCGGCCCAGCGGCGCACCCTGGACGTCGCTGCGGACCTCGTGGCCCGGTACGACATCGATGGCCTGCACATCGACGACTACTTTTATCCCTACCCGATCGATGCCCCGGCGAGGTCGGGGGTGGCGGGCAAGGTGGATTTCCCGGACGAAGCGGCGTGGCAGCGGTATCGGAAGAACGGTGGCTCCCTCGCGCGGGCGGATTGGCGGCGCAGCAACGTCGACAAGCTCGTGCGGGACCTGTACGCGACCGTGCGCCGGGTGAAGCCGTGGGTGCGCTTCGGGATCAGCCCGTTCGGCATTGGACGTCCCGATCTGCGTCCGCCTGGCGTGGAGGGTTTCAGTCAGTACGACCAACTGTACGCGGACGTGGAGCTCTGGCTGGAGCAAGGCTGGATGGATTACTGTGCGCCGCAGCTCTATTGGCCGAGCGACCGCAAGGCGCAGCCCTTCGGCGTGCTCCTCGATTACTGGATCGGCCGCAACCCGAAGGGCCGGCACCTGTGGCCGGGTCTGTTCACCAGCTCGGTGGCGGAGACCCCGAAAGGCTGGGCGGCGGAGGAAATCATACGTCAGGTCGCACAGACCCGCGAACGCCCGGCGGCGACGGGGCACATTCACTTCAGCATGATCGCGCTGCAGCAGGATCGGCGGGGTGTGGCGGGGCGCTTGCGAACGGAGACATATGCCCAGCCCGCGCTGGCGCCGGCGACCCCCTGGCTGAGCACGCAGGTGCCGGAGGCGCCACAGATCGTCGGGCGCAACCTGGTCGGTCCGGCGGCGGAGCGCTCGCTGCTCCTCGCGCCTGGGCTCGGCGCCGAAGTGGCGCGCTACGCCGTCTGGCGCCGGGAGGCGGGACAGTGGACGTTCGCAGTGCAGCCGGCGAAGAACCGGGTCGTGTCGCTCGCCCCACGCGGCGCCTTCGGCCGCGTCGAGGCGGTGGTGGTCAGCGCGGTGGATCGCCTTGGCAACGAGAGCGCGCGCGTCACGGTGGTGTTGCCCTAGGCCCCCGCGTTGCCGGAGTCCTCCTGCTTTCACGATGAATCCCACCCCTCCGTCCGGCGCGAACCCTGCCGCCTCTCCAGCGTCCGCGCGGGGTGTGGCGTCGCCGTGGTGGTGGATCCCGACCCTCTATTTCGGACAGGGCATTCCGTACGTCGTCGTCATGACGCTCTCGGTCGTGATGTACAAGAACCTGAAGCTCTCGAACACCGAGATCGCGCTGTACACGAGCTGGCTGTACCTGCCGTGGGTCATCAAGCCGCTGTGGGCGCCGCTCGTGGACCTGCTTGGCACGAAGCGCGGGTGGATCGTGGCGATGCAGTTCCTGGTCGGCGCGGCCTTCGCGCTGGTGGCGCTGACTCTGCCCGCGGCGGATTTCTTCCGGTGGTCGCTCGCGGTCTTCTGGCTGATGGCATTCAGCTCGGCGACCCACGACATCGCGGCGGACGGGTTCTATCTTCTCGCGATGCCGCGGCATCAGCAGGCGGCGTTCGTCGGCGTGCGCAGTACGTTCTACCGCCTCGCGATGATCGCGGGGCAGGGCGGGCTGGTCTTCCTCGCGGGGCGGCTGCAGACCGTGCTCGGCGACGTCGCGCGGGCGTGGTCGTGGGTGTTCATCGGACTGGCGGGTGGCTTCGTGGTGCTGGCGGCCCTGCACGCCTTTGTGCTGCCCCGGCCGGAAGCGGACCGGCGGGCGCCGGCCGCGGCGCGTCACCTGGCGCGCGACTTCCTGGCCGTCTTCGCGGCCTTCTTCCGCAAACCTGAACTCGGCGTCACGCTCGCGTTCCTGCTCCTCTACCGTCTGGGCGAGGCGCAACTGCTCAAGCTCGTGACCCCTTTCCTGCTCGATGCGCGGGACCGCGGCGGGCTGGGGCTCTCGACCGAGGCGGTGGGCATCGTTTATGGCACGATCGGCGTGATTGCGCTGACGCTGGGTGGCCTGCTCGGCGGCTGGATGATCTCGCGGCACGGCCTGCGCCGCATGCTCTGGCCGATGCTGCTCGCGACGCATGTCCCGAACCTGGTCTTCGTCGCACTCGCGACCCTGCAGCCCGGCAACCTGGCGATCGTGGCGGCGGCGTTGGCGACGGAGCAGTTTGGTTACGGCTTCGGATTTACTGCGTACATGGTTTACATGATGCGCGTCGCGGAGGGGCAGCATCAGACCGCGCACTACGCGCTGTGCACCGGCTTCATGGCCTTGGGGATGATGCTCCCGGGAATGGCCGCCGGATGGATCGAGGACCAGATCGGCTACCGCGCCTTCTTCATCTGGGTCTGCCTCGCGACGCTGCCCTCGTTTGTGGCTGCGGCGCGACTCAAGATTGATCCGGGCTACGGACGGAAGTCCGAGCCGGCGGCGTGACGCTCACCGTTTGCCGAGGAGCTGGCGGGCGCCGTTGATCACGCGGTCCCACTGCAGCGCGGGCCCCGGGTCCACCTTGTTGGTCTGGATGTGGAAGTGGCCGAGCACGCCCTGATAGTTCCGCAGCACGTCGTCGGGCAGCTTGCGCGTGACCAATGCGCCGGAGGCGTCGCGCGGGTAGTCACAATTGATCCTGGGGAAGACTGCGCAGAGTGCGGCGGTGAGCTTCACCAGCGCCTCGTACTGTTGCGGCGTGAGATCGTACTGCATGAGCGAATCGCCCTGGATCTCACCGGTGACGGCGTCCGGTCGATCCGGCCGTCCGACAAAGCCGGGCGTGCGCACCGCGGGATCGCCGAGCCCCGGTGGAATGGTGAGGACTGTGCCCTTGGCATCGCGGCCGTACCAGCGGGCGAAGGGATGCTTCTCGGTGGCGCGGTAGGCGCCCATGTTGGCGATCTCGATGCCGATGGAGCGGTCGTTCGACGTCGTGGCGTGCCACGCGCGCTCCTTGAGGTCGAGCGTCTGGTAGATCGTCCCATCGACATCCAGCATGAAGTGCACGCTCAGCCCGCGCTGGTCGTGGAGGACGTCGAAGCAGGCCTTGCTGATGCCGCAGACGTCGTAGTGGAGGACGAACTGGTCGACCACGCGCTGGAGCGTCGGCAGGTCCCAGCCGCCGCCGCGCACGCGCTCGACCTCGGCGGGCGTGAGGCCGCCCTGTCGCAGGCCGTAGCGATTGGGCGTGCGGACGGCTGGTGCGGAGGCGCGGGTGGCCTCCCAGCTGCTTTCCGCCAGCGGGACGAAGCGTCGCTCCACGCGGTAGGCGTCGTAGCCACCTGGATCCATCCACGTCACGATCGGCGTGCCGGTGTGGAAGAACTGACCCGCCACCACGATCTCATCGCCCTTGCGCGGGGCGAAGGTGCGGGGCTGGCCGTGCTGGCAGCCGCTCAGGCCGAGGGCGAGTGCGAGCGCGACGAGCAGCAGCGCCGCCGCGCGGCGCGGGCGGGCGGCGGTGGAAGCGCGGGAAAACGGAGCGAGGCGCGGCATGGTAGGGGGGCGGAAAAAATCATCCGGTCGCCGGCACACCCTGCAAGGTGCGAATCCGGGCGACCGAGGCTGCGATCCGTTCCGCGGAGAGTCGGCCGGACATCACCGCCCGTTCGAGGATCGCGATCGCCTTGGGGGCGATGTCGGGATCGTAGCGTTGGTTGTTGCCGAAGCACAGCAGGTCCACGCCGGCCTCGACCGCCGCCGGGACGGACTCCTCGAGTCCGTAGCGCGTGGAGATCGCGCCCATTTCCATATCGTCGCTGCAGATCACGCCGCCGAAGCCGAGCTGCTGGCGCAGGAGGCCCGAGAGGGTCGCGGCCGACAGCGTGGCCGGATGACGCGGATCGAGGCGCGCGTGGAAGACGTGGGCCGACATGACCGCGTCGGCCAAGCCGCTGCGGATCAGATCGCGGAACGGCTCGAGTTCCCGCTCGTTCCACGTCGCGGTGACATCGACGAGCCCGTGGTGCGTATCGCCGGCGGCGCTGCCGTGTCCGGGGAAGTGCTTCAGGCACGTGCGGACCCCGTGGGCGCGGTGGGCTTGGATGAACGCGGTGGCGTGCCGGGTGACCGTCGCGGGGTCGGCGGAGAAGGAGCGCCCCTTGCCCTTGATGATCGGATTGGCGGCATTGGCGTCGAGATCGACGACCGGCGCGAGGTTCAGGTTGATCCCGGCGGCGACGAGCGTGCGTGCGGTCTGCTCAGCCGCGTGGTAGGTTTCTTCGGGTGCGTTTCTTCGCCCGAGCTCCTCGTGGGACACGCTGGGCGGAAAACCGTAGTCGGGCTTGAGGCGGTTGACGCGCCCGCCCTCCTGGTCGATCGCGACGATGAGCGGGCGGCCGGCGGCGGCGCGCAGGCCCGCGACCAGTGTGCGCAGCTGCTCGGGCGACTCCACGTTCCGGCGCCGGGTGGATGGATCGACCATTTCCTGGTCAAAGAGAATGACCCCGCCGATCCGGTGCTCCCGCAGGTCCCGGAGGATCGGCCCGCACTCCTCCAGACGGGTCCCGCGGAAGCCCACGAGCAGGAGTTGGCCAAGTTGGTCGCGGAGGGCGGACATGGAAAAAAGGAAGGGGGGGGGGAGTTGACCAGCGGCGGGCCCGACCGCGGAGCCGCGGCGGATGTCCCGACCGGCCGCCCGTGGCGGCGGCTCGAAGTCCACCGAACGGCGGACGAATGAACCGTGACGACGGACGGCGATGGACGATCTATCGGCGGACGATACCGATGCCCGGCAGGTCCGTCAACGTCACCCTGCCGTCAATGATGCGGGCGCCCTCGAACGGATCGTTGCGGATGAGCAGGGCGCCATCGAGGTCGGCCCAGTCGACCAGCGGGGAGAGCTGGGCGGCGGCGGAGATGGCGCAGGACGTCTCGGTCATGCAGCCCAGCATCACCTTCAGCCCGAGCGCGCGGGCGACGGTGATCATGGCGCGGGCCTCGCGGAGGCCGGTGCACTTCATGAGCTTGACGTTGATCCCGTCGAAGACTCCGGCGAGGCGCGGCACATC
>CAZEJZ010000015.1:0-18730 GCA_964512415.1 uncultured Opitutaceae bacterium | reverse complement strand
CTCCGATACGACCGAAGGCCGAGCCATTCGCGTTCGACGGATCCGCCACGATCGTCAAGCGCTGCACGTCGGCAACATTGTTACCCCCCAACTCGCCTTGGAGACCTGAGCTAACAACTAAGCCTCGCAGCATTAGCGTTTTACCTGCCGCGTGAGAGGCTCGAGATCACCGAGGCCCAACTCTTTCCGCTAGTCATGCCGTTCTGCGACCTCGCGAAAGAGCTAAGCGGCTCTCTACTAGCGTTTAGTGCCCGAAGCAGATACTCTACTAATCCAAAAACTTTGTTTGGAACGTTCCGAATACCCGAGGATCCGATGCGACTATTGTTCTCCGACTCCCTTCTCGCAGGTCTGGCCGCCAGTAGCCCCGAAGAAAAACGACACTTCGTTGATTTAGGGAGGCGGGGTCTGGTGTTTGAACTCACCCCCAGCGGAGGGTATTTTCATTTCCGGTACACGTATTGCCAGCGTCAGAAGATGCTGAGCATCGGCAAGCTGGGAGATATCGATGTTGCCACGGCCCGCGCCAAGGCGGCCGAGTACGCCCACCTTCTGTTGGACGACGTCGACCCAGCCGTCACGGCGACCCCAAAGTTCCGGACGCCGACGCTGCAGGAATTCTTCGAGCATCGGTACCTACCGCACGTACGAACTTACAAAAGCACGGATACAAACGATTTGAACTACTTCAAGAACCACCTCCTGCCCGCTTTCGGCGACCGGCCCTTGAATACGATCCGGCGCGGCGATCTCTCGTTGTTTGTCAGCCGGAAAATGGAGGAGGGGCTGAAGCCAGGCTCCATCAACCGCTACATCGTGGCCATGCGCCACGTGCTCAATCTCGCGGTGGAATGGGAGGTTCCGGGGATGCACCGCAATCCACTCCAGAAGTACAAGCTGCTGAAGGAGAACAACCTGATCACCCGATTCCTGTCCGAGGAGCAAACCCAACGCCTACGGAAGGCCCTGTGTGAGAGCCAGAATCCCCATCTGGCGCCCATCGTCGGCCTGCTGCTGGTCACGGGCGCGCGCAAGAGCGAGGTGCTGAAGGCGAGATGGGAGCAGTTTGACCTCGATCGGCGTCAGTGGCGGGTACCGAAATCGAAGTCCGGATACCACCGGTTCATCCCGATCAGCGATGTGGCGCTGCAGATCTTGGAAGAGCGTCGCTCGAAGGGGGTCGAATCGCCTTGGGTCTTCCCTAACCCCTCCACCGGCAAGCCTTTCGTGGAGATCTTCAACTCGTGGAAGACCGCCCGGCTTCGGGCTGGGCTCAAGGACTTGCGCATCCACGATCTACGCCATTCGTTTGCCTCCTCCCTCGTGAACGGCGGAGCTCCGCTCTACGAGGTGCAGAAACTCCTCGGCCACTCCTCGATCCGCACCACCGAGCGCTACGCTCATCTGGCTCCCGAACGCCTGCTCGGTGCGATGCGAATCTCGGACGCCGCGTTCAGATCCGTCACCAAGGGCACGTCAAACCAACTCGAACTCGGCTTGGACGACCAAACCAACGGGGCCGCGCAACCCCGCGCCAGCTAACCAGGACGCCCGCTCGAGTCGCGCGACGCAGGGATCGGGCAGGGCTCTTCCCTTCGAGGGCTTCACGACCAGCGCATCCGCGCGCGAACGCGCTTGGCTTTGCGCACCTGACTCGCCCGGCGAGGAGCAACGGCTCACCCGTTTTCATGGTGCCCGGGACAGGACTCGAACCTGCACACCTTACGGCAAAGGCTTCTAAGACCTTCGTGTCTGCCATTCCACCACCCGGGCGGCGGGTGCCGGCAGCTTGCCCCCGGACCGTCCGAACGGGCAAGCCCGGAAACGTCTCCACCCTCGCCTCGACGCCGAACTTGGCTACACCTCAGCTCCATGAGGTTCCTTCTCTCCCGCCTCGCCGTCGCCGCGTGGATCGCCGGCTTCTGCCTCCTGCCGCTCCACGGTTCCGCTCCGACCACGCCCGAACGCACCCGCGTCACGATCCTCGCCACCACGGATCTCCACGGCCACGTCTTCCCCGTCAACTACGGCACCAACCAGCCGTCCGCCGACGGACTCGCCCGTGTCGCCACCCTCATCCGCGCCGCCCGCAAGGAGGCCCCGGATCTGCTGCTGCTCGACTGCGGCGACACAATTCAAGGCTCCCCGCTCGCCTACTACCACAGCCGCATCCGCAACGAGCCCATCGACCCGATGATGCTCGCCATGAATTCGCTCGGCTACGCGAGCATGACGATCGGCAACCACGAGTATAACTTCGGCCTTCCCGTCCTCCACAAGGCTCGGCAAGAAGCCCGCTTTCCGTGGCTCTCCGGCAATACGCTGCGGTCCGGAACCGACGAGCCCGCCTTCACCCCCTACCTCGTCCGGGAGGTCGCCGGCGTACGCGTCGGCATCTTCGGACTCACCACCCCCGCCATCCCATTCTGGGAGAACCCCGCCAACTACGCCGGCCTCACGTTCGCCGACCCCGTCGCCTCCGCCCGCCGCTGGGTCGATGTCCTGCGGACCCGTGAGAAGGTCGATGTCGTCGTCGCCGCCGTGCACCTGGGCATCGATCAGAACCTGTCCAACGGCCAGCAACCTCCCGGCCAAATGCCGAACGAAAACCCCGCCCTCGCCATCGCCCGCGAGGTGCCCGGCATCGACCTGATGTTCCTCGCCCACACGCACGTCAACGTCGCCGGCCTCTCCGTCAATGGAGTGCTCATTTCCCAGGCCGAATACTGGGGCAGCCGACTGGCGCGGGGCGACCTCTACCTCGAGCGCCCCGACCGCTCCTCCGCCTGGCGGGTTATCGCCAAGACGTCGACCACCCTGCCGGTCACCCTCGCAACCACGCCCGACCCGGAAATCCTCGATCTCGTCCGCCCCTACCACGAAGCCACCCAAACGTGGCTGTCCCAGCCGATCGGCCGCTGCCGCGTCGCCCTGAGCTCCCGCGAATCGCGGCTCCGTGACTCCGCCATCATCGATCTCATTCACCGTGTCCAGCTGGAGGCCGGCAAGGCCGACATCTCGTTCGCCGCCGCCTTCACGCTCGACGCCTCCCTGCCCGCCGGCGACGTGACCGTCCGCGATCTCGCCGCCCTCTACGTCTACGAAAACACCCTCGTCGTGATCGAGCTCACTGGCGCCGAGGTCAAGGAAGCCCTCGAACATGCCGCCCGCTACTTCCGCCCTTACGAACCCGGACTCACGCCCGAGGAACTCATCGACCCGCGCATCCCCGGCTACAACTTCGATATGGCCGAGGGCGTCGACTACACCCTCGACCTGCGCCGCCCGCTCGGCGACCGAGTGGTGGACCTCCGCTTCCAGGGACAACCGATCGATCTTCAGCGACGCTTCCGCGTGGCCATCAACAACTACCGTCTCAACGGCGGTGGCCAATACCGCATGTTTCGCAACGCCCGCGTCCTCGAGCAGGCCAACTCAGAAATCCGGGAGCTCATGATCGACTGGGTCCGCCGCAATCCCGAGATCCCGTCGACCCCGACCGGCAACTGGCGCCTGCTGCCGTAGGCCGTTCGCAGGCCGTCCGTTAGGCCAAACGAGCTCCGTCCTGTATCCACCGCGCACGAACGCCATTCTCATCAGGGGTCTCAACGCACAAAAACTAGGCACAAACCCTCAAGCCCGCCTCGCCCCGAGCCGATACCCTCCCCCGATGAAGTTGCCCCTTCTCCGCGCCCTGCTCCGCCCCTTGGCCGTGGCGTGGTTCGCGATCACCCCCGTGTCGATCGCCTTCGCGGCCTCGGTCGGCAACTCGGAAGCAGAAGTGCTTGAAACTCATGGGGAACCCACCAGCCGGATGTCGACTGGGTCCGTGACCGTCCTGAACTACCCGGACCAGATCGTGCGCATCGAGGATGGGGCCGTGGTCTCGATCCGACGTCTTGGCGGCGGGGCCCCCGCCAGCGCATCCACCAAGAACGGTAAATCCGGCAACGGCTCCGCGCGGACCACGGCGAGCGCCGGCAAGTCTTCGTCGTCTTCCGTGTCGTCCGGCTCCGCTTCGTCGTCCGCGGCGAAGACGTCCAACGGTCCCGCCGCCGCCAAGCGTCCCGGCGGTCCACCCTTGGAGTGGCTCTCTGAATACCGCGCCGCCGTCGAGCGCGCCGCCGGCGAGAAGCGGCCCGTCTTCCTGTTCTTCACCGGCTCCAACTGGTGCACGTGGTGCAAGAAGCTCGAGGGCGAAATCCTCGAAACCACGCTCTTCCGCAACTACGCGGCCAAGAAGCTGGTGCTGCTCAAACTCGATTTCCCGCGCGGGGTCCAGCAGCCGGAGTGGATGATTGCCCAGAACCAGGCCCTCTCCAAGAAGTACCGCGTCACCGGATACCCGACGGTGGTGATGCTGTCGCCCACCGGCAAGTTCCTCGCCAACCTCGGCTACGCCCCGGGCGGCCCGGTGCCGTTCGTCGAAGCGCTGCAGGAAGTCGAAAACGCCCCTTGAGGCGCCCGGGACGGTTCACTCCCGGCGCGACGCCAGACGGGTCGCCGTCTTTCCGCGCCTCGTCTCAGTCGACGAGCAACGCGATCTGCACGCCGGGGCCGTGCACGCCTTCGATCAGGATGCCTTCGACGTCGGCCGTCTTCGAGGGGCCGGTGCACCAGATGATGTTTGGGTCGCCGCCCAGCGCCGCGACCGCTTCGGGGAGATCGATGTGGATGCGGGACCGCGGGACGACCGCCACGTGCACCCACGGCGCAAGCGCCGCGAGGCGGCGCGAGGTCGCGGCGTCATTCAGGATCACCGTGCCGGTCTCCGCAATCGCCCCGACCGCCGCCGTGATGCCGAACTGATAGTCGTCCACCCGCGTCCGGTCGAACTCGGTCTCGAAAACAATCTCCGCCGGGAACGCCGGCCGCAGCCGCGCCACCAGCGCCGGATCACAGTAGCCGCGCCGCCAGCCCGAGGCGACGAACAAGGCGACCAGGTCCGCGAGCGAGGAAATCGGGGTGCCGTTGACGAGCTTCAGGCGCTCCGTGAAGAGCGCCGCGGCATCCACGGCTCCGCGGGCGTTGCGCATGACCACGAGCTCGCGCTCCCAGTCCGGCGCCTCCGCCCGCTTCGGCAGCGGCGCGAGCGCCTGACGCACCCGTCCCAAGATGGCTTCGCGATCGTTACTCATGGGTTTCGTGATGTGCGGGAGCCGGTGCGCGCGGACATGATCGGCAGAGGCAGGGTGACCGAGGGCGCAGTGAGAGGCGTCAGTTTCGCGCAGCTCCGCTTCCGGAGCCCGCCCGTTCCTTCTGGCGGTCGTGCAGCCAGCTGCGAAACGCACCGCCCCGCCACGTCGGCAGGGTGCGACGCGATTGCCACGCCTGCAGCGCCGCCACCGGCACGTACTTCGTCGGCAGCACGTTCATGATGCGCCCGCCGGCCAGCGCCGCCTTCCACGCGAACGGCTGCGACGCCATCACGGCCCAGCCGCCCATCGCCGGCGTGCCCGCCGCGGCCGCCTCACTGCCTTCGCGCTTCCCCTTTTCGCGCAAGCGCAGCAGGAGGTCAGGAATGGGGATGTTCACCGGACAGACCTCGTTGCACGCGCCGCACAGCGACGAGGCTTTGGGCAGATCCGCCATCGCCGGGAACCGCTCGCCCGCGAGCAGCGGGGAAAGCACGGCGCCGACGGGGCCGGGATAAACGCTGCGATACGCATGACCGCTGGCCTGACGGTAGACCGGGCACACGTTCAAGCACGCGCCGCAGCGGATGCAGCGCAGGATGTCCCGGCACTCACTCGCCAGGACGTCGGTGCGGCCGTTGTCGACGAAGACCACGTGCATCTCCTCGGGGCCGTCCGGCTGCGCCGGACCCCGGGGGCCGGAGATGAATTCCGTGTAGACCGTCAGCTGCTGCCCCGTGCCGCTGCGCGCAAGGAGGTTCAGGAGCAGGCCGAGGTCACGGTCCTTCGGCAGGATCTTCTCGATGCCCACCATCGCGATGTGGCACTTGGTCGCCGCGAGGCAGAAGCGCGAATTGCCCTCGTTGGTCACGAGCACGACGCGCCCGCTCTCCGCGACCACGAAGTTGGCGCCGGTCAGGCCGACGTCCGCCTCAAGGTACTTGTGCCGCAGGTGCACGCGCGCCCGGCGCGTGATCGTCTCCGGGTCGTCGTTGTACGCACCGAGACCGTGCCGCTCGAACGAGGTCGCGATCTCGCGGCGGTTCTTGTGGATGATCGGCTTGACGATGTGCGAGGGGTGGTCGCCGTCGATCTGGACGATGAATTCGCCGAGGTCGGTCTCGACGCACTCGATGCCGCGCTCCTCGAGGAAATGGCCGAGCTCGGTTTCCTCGCTGACCATCGTCTTGGCCTTCACCATCCGCTTGGCGCCGCGGGCCTGGAGGATGGAGTAGACGGCCTCGTTCGCCGCCTCGGCGGTGGCAGCCCAGTGCACGTGCACGCCGTTCGCCCGGAGCTTCGCCTCGACGGCCGGAAGGTAGGTGTCGAGGTTTTCGACGACGTGCTGCTTGATGTCGCCCGCGATCTTCCGGAGCTGATCCGGGTCGATGTAGTGATCGAACAGGACCTTGGTCCGCTTCTCGTGCCCGGCCTTCGATCCGCTGTGGACCGCGGCCTTCGTCTCCGGCCGGAGCCGGGCGGCATACTCGTCGATCTGCTGGAACTTCATCGGGAGAGGGGGCGGAAAACGGGGAGTGGCGCGGGGAGGCGCGGGCGAGGGGGGAGGAGGCGCGGGGTCGCGAGCGGACGATGGGGCGGCGACGTGCCTCAGCGCAGGACTCCACCCTGACGCAGCGAATCGCGCAGGACCTGGGCGAGGTGGAGGATGCGGAGCGGCCGGCCCTCCTTATCGGCCAGCCCGCCGAGGTGCATCAGACAGCTCATGTCGACCGACACCAGCGCATCCGGCTGCGCGGCGCGGATGTGCTCGAGCTTCAGCGAACCCATCGCCGAGGAAATCGTCGGGAAGCTGACCGAGAACGTGCCGCCGAAACCGCAGCACTGCTCGCCCTCGCCGAAGGGCACCACCGTGAGTCCGGGGATCGACTCCAGCAACCGCTGCGCCGCTTCACCCGTCGCCGTGCCCCGCGAGTGGCAGGAGCGATGGAACGCGAGGCGACCCTCGTAGCGACCAGGCCACGAGGTGATGCCCAGGCCATGGACCAAGTAGTCGGCCAGTTCCCAGGTCCGCCGTCCGAGGGCCTCGACCTCCGCGAGATCGCCCTCGCGCTCGAACTCAAGCGGCGCGCCGTGGAACATCATGGCCGCGCACGAACCACTGGGGACCACGACCGGGACGGAGCCGGCGAAGGTCTTGACGGTATGCCGGACGACCTTGCGGGACGCGGCCCAGTCGCCGCCGTTGAAGGCGGGCTGACCGCAGCAAGTCTGCCCCTCCGGGAATTCCACGGTCACCCCAAGATGCTCCAGCACCTCGACGGTGGCCCGGGCGACGTCGTCGTAGAACGCATCGCAGAGGCACGTGGCCATCAGTTGGACCCGGCGCTCGGTGATGGGCGACCTGTCGTGGTTCAGCATGGGAGCAGCGGTGGACCGTAAACCCGAAGCCCCGACGCGCAACCCAATTGGCGACCGGGTCGGTTTTTGTTGGCCGACCCTCGACCCTCGGCCCATTGTGAGCGAACCAACCCGCTTTCCCCATGGCCTCCTCGCCCCTTTACGTCGCCGCCGTCGATCTCGGCGCCACCAGCGGCCGCGTCATCCTCGGCACCTGGTCGCGTAACCAACTTTCCCTCAAGGAGATTCACCGTTTCAGCAACCGTTTCCTGACTCTGGGGGAGCACGCCTACTGGGACGTGCCGACGCTCTGGCATGAGGTGCGGGCGGGCCTGCGCGAAGCGGCGGCGCAGGTGCCGCGGGGCAAGCGCATCGCGTCGGTGGGCGTGGACGTGTGGGGCTGTGATCACGTGCTGCTGAACGACGCGGGGCGGCTGGTGTTTCCGGTGCACGCGTACCGCGACAATCGCACGCAGGCCGGCTTGCGCCGGCTCGCCGGGACGCGGGCGGCGTTGGACCGCATCTACGCGGCGACGGGCATCCCGAACGTTTTCTACAACACGTCGCTGCAACTCGAGGAGACCGTCGCCAGTTGTCCGGCGATCACGGATCTGGCCACGCGCTGCCTGTTCCTCCCGGATTACTTCAATTACCTGCTGTCCGGACGCGCGGAGGTCGAATTCTCGGTCGCGAGCACGTCCCAGCTCATCGATGTGCACGGCGTGGACTGGTCGCTGCCGGCGCTGAACCACTTCCGGATTCCGCCGGGCTGGCTCTCCAAGCCGATCCTGGCGGGAACCTCGCTCGGTACGGTGCAAAAGGGCGTGGCCGAGGGCGCGAGCGCACTGCAGGGGACGCGCGTGATCGCGGTGCCCGGGCACGACACGTCCTGCGCCTACGATGCGATGCCGGCGTCGCCGGATGGCACGGACCTCTATCTCAGCTCGGGCACATGGTCGTTGGTCGGCTTCGAGAGCGACCGTCCGGTCCTCGGCGCCGAGGCGCTGGCCGCGCGGATCTCGAACGAGCGCACGGGTGACGGTCGCTATCGCCCGCTGACCAACGTCATCGGCCTGTGGCTGCTCGAAGGCACGCTACGGGACTTCGCGGCGCGTCCGACGAATGCGCGCGAATGGTCCACCCTGATCGCGGCCGCCGAGAAGCTGTCCTCACCGAAACTGTTGCTGGATGTGACGGACCCGGCGCTGAGCAACCCCACCTCGATGCGCGCCGCCATCGACGGGCAGCTGAAGCGCCGCCGCTCCCGCGCCCCCCGGGACCTAGCCGGCTACGTGCGCCTGATCTGCGACTCGCTCGGGCAGGGCCACGCCGCGGCGAAGGCCGCCTTCGAACGCCTGGCCGGACGCCAGTTCAAGCGCATCCTGATGGTCGGCGGCGGCGCGAAGAACCGACTCCTCTGCCAAGCCACCGCCGACGCCGCCGGCATCCCGGTGGTGGCCTTCGACCTCGAAGGCTCCGCCGTCGGCAACCTCGCCTGCCAACTGATCGCCCTGCGCGCCGTCCGCGACCTCGCCACCTTCCGCCGCCACCTCGGCACCCAACTCGAACAGCGAACCTACACCCCCCGCACCTGAGAGGGTCAGGCTTTGTCCTTTGTTCTCGCACCTGAGAGGGTCAGGCTTTGTCCTTTGTTCTGGTCCATGCTCCGCCGGGCTCCGAGCGATGATTACCCGGGCGACCAAGGATAAGAGAACAAAGGACAAAGCCTGACCCTCTGGCATCGGAGGTTGCAAAGGCTGGCGAAACCGGGAGAGTGAGTCTTTCGCCACAAAGACTATGTTGAAGAAGCTGATCGCGAAGTTCCGCAAGACCCTTGCCCCTTCGCCCCAGGACAAGCCCGCCAAAGAAGCGGCGGCGGACGCCCCTCCTCCCTCCCAACACCCCACCCGCAAGGTCCACGCCGATAGCCAGCGCCGCCCCGAAGGTGGACGCAGCCGCAGCGGCGGCGGTTCCGGGTCGTCCAGCCCCGGCGAAGGCCGCGGCGGTCGCTCCGATCGCGGGGGCCACGGCTCGCAGGGTCATGCCGGAGGCGCGGGCGGTGGCAGCGATGCCCACGGTGGCCGCAGCGGCGGTCGCGGAGAAGGCCACGGGGCCCGATCCGGCGGCGGCCGCGGAAGGGGCGGTCATTCAGATCGCCCGCGGTCCCAGCGACCGGAGCGCGAGCGCGACGAAGAGGCTCCCGCGCCGACCGCGCCGCGTCGCTCCCGCACCCCACGCCCGGTGCCCGAGGTGGCCCCGGTCAATTCCGCCTTCACCCAACTCGGCCTCGCTGATCGGATCGCCCTTGCCGTCCTCGAGAAAGGCTACGCGGAGCCCACGCCGATCCAAGCCCAGGCGATTCCCATCGTGCTCGCCGGGAAGGACGTCATCGGCTCAGCCCAGACCGGCACCGGCAAGACCGCCGCCTTCGCCCTCCCGATCCTGCACCGCCTCGGCACCAAAGGCCCGCATCCGCGCTGCCTCGTGCTTGAGCCCACCCGGGAACTCGCGCTCCAAGTCGAGGAAGCGTTCCGCCTCTACAGCAAGTACACCAACCTCGACATCACCGTGATCTACGGCGGCGTCGGCTACGGCAAGCAGCGCGAGGACCTCGAAAATGGCGTGGACGTGATCGTCGCCACGCCCGGCCGGCTGCTCGATCACATGGAGCAGGGCGCCATCAGCCTCGCCGGGATCGACATCCTCGTGCTCGACGAGGTCGACCGTATGCTCGACATGGGCTTCCTCCCGGACGTGAAGCGCATCGTCTCCCGCACCCCGAAGTCGCGGCAGACCCTGTTCTTCACCGCCACGCTTCCCCCCGAGATCGCCTCGCTCGCCACGTGGGCGCTGAACGAGCCGGTCGAGGTGAAGATCGACCGCAAGCAGACCGCCGCCGAGACCGTGGCGCACGCCTTCTACCCGGTCGTCGCCTCGCAGAAGTTCGAGCTCCTCTCCCAGCTCCTCGAGGCCACGCAGTTCAAGAGCGTGATCATCTTCTGCCGGACCCGCATGGGCGCCGACCGCATCGCCCACCGCCTCATCGCCGCCAAGCACACGGTCGGCGTCATCCACTCCGACCGCAGCCAGCGCGAGCGCGTCGAGGCCCTCGAGGGCTTCAAGAGCGGCCGCTTCGAGGTGCTCGTCGCCACCGACATCGCGGCCCGCGGCCTCGACATCCGCGGCGTCTCCCACGTGATCAATTACGACGTGCCGGAGAACCCCGAGGACTACGTCCACCGCATCGGCCGCACCGGCCGCGCCCAGAACACCGGCGAGGCCTTCACGCTCGTGACCGAGGACGACGTCCGCGATGCGCGCTCCATCGAGCGCTTCATCAATCAGACGGTCGAGCGGAAGAAGTTCCCCGACTTCCCGTACATCTACTCGGCGTTGTTCGACGAGAACAACCCGGCGCTGAACGCGGCCCCCAAGCCCGTCAGCCGCCTCACCCGCGGCGCCCGCCGCTGAGGCGGGGCCGCAGCGGGCCGGGGTCACTCCCGCCGGAGCACCCCGGTCGCGTCAAATCCGTCCGCCGCCACACGCCCAGCCGGCGTCGGGGTTAACATTCATCGGGGCCTCGCTTGCGCGAGGCTCGGGACGCGGTGGACTCGTGCTTGAGCCGCCCCACCGCGCCGCGTGACCTGCGCACCGTGTTGCGCCGGAGCGCGCACCGCCTTTCCCTCGTCCCGGTTCCCTCGCCCGCCATGACGCTCTCCCAGCCGTTCCTGCCCGACGACTTTCTCCTGCCCAATCCCTGGGCCCGGCGCCTCTACTTCGAGCACGCGGCCAAGCAGCCGATCTTCGACTACCACTGCCACCTCCCGCCCGACCAGATCGCCGCGAACCGGCAGTTCGCCAACCTCACGCAGATCTGGCTCGCCGGCGATCACTACAAGTGGCGCGCCATGCGGGCCGCCGGCGTGCCGGAGGAACTCATCACCGGCGGCACGACGAGTGACTACGACAAGTTCCTCGCCTTCGCGCGCACCGTCCCCGCCCTCGTCCGCAACCCGCTCCACCACTGGTCGCACCTCGAGCTGCGCCGCTACTTCGGAATCGATCTGCTGATCAACGAGGCGAACGCGCCGCGCATCTGGGAGGAGGCCAACGGCCGCCTCGCCACCCCGGCCCTCTCCACGCACGGAATCCTCACCGCAAACCGCGTCACCGTCGTCTGCACGACCGACGACCCGGCCGACACCCTGGAGCACCACCAGGCCATCGCCCGCAGCTCCCTCGCGACCCGCGTCTATCCCACGTTCCGCCCCGACAAGGCGCTCGCGGTCAACGCCCCCGCCGTCTTCAACCCGTGGTGCGACCTGCTCTCCCAGCGCAGCGGCGTCGAGGTCCGCAACCTCCCGACGCTGCTCGAGGCGCTCGACCGGCGGCACGCCTTCTTTCACTCGCTGGGCGGACGCCTCTCCGACCACGGCCTCGAGATGCTGCCCGACGTCGAATGCACCGCCCGCGAGGCGTCCGTCATTTTCGATCAGGCGCGGTCGGGCGTGGCCGCCACGCCGGAACAGACCGCGAAGTTCGTCTGGTTCCTCCTCGTCCACCTCGGCCGGCTCGACGCCGCGCGCGGCTGGACCAAGCAGCTGCACCTCGGCGCGCTGCGCAACACCAACTCCCGCCTTCTCCGCCGCCTTGGCGCCGACGCCGGCGTGGACTCGATCGGCGACTTCCCGCAGACCCGCGCCCTCGCGCGCTACCTCGATACGCTCGACCGCGACGACCGCCTGCCGAAGATCATCCTCTACAATCTGAATCCAGCCGACAACTACACGTTCGCCACCATGGCCGGCAACTTCCAGGACGGCTCGATCCCCGGCAAGCTGCAGTTCGGCTCGGGCTGGTGGTTCCTCGACCAGAAGGAAGCCATGGAATGGCAGATCAATGCGCTCTCCCAGCTCGGCCTGCTGTCCCGGTTCGTCGGCATGCTCACCGACTCGCGCAGCTTCCTCAGCTACGTGCGCCACGAATACTTCCGGCGCCTGCTCTGCGGCATGATCGGCGCCGACGTGCAGGCGGGTCTCATCCCGGCCGACGAGGCCGCGGTCGGCAAGCTGGTGCGCGACATCTGCTACGACAACGCCGCGGGCTACTTCGGACTGCAGGCGGGCAAGCTCTGATTCCCTCCCCGCCATGCCCCTGCTCGTCGGCATCTGCGCCACCCCGGCCGAAATCGCTGGACTGCCCGATCTGCCGTTCGACTTCATCGAGGCCCACGTGCAGCACCTGCTGCTGCCCGAACAGCCCGACGCGGCCTTCGCGCCACACGCCGCCGCGATCCTCGACTGCCACCGGCCCACGCCCGCCGCCAACTGCTTCCTGCCCGCCGATCTCAAGGTCACGGGTCCCGCCGTCGATCACGCGCGGCTCACGCGCTACACGGAGACCGCCTTCCGTCGCGCCGCGTCGATCGGTCTGCGGACGATCGTCTTCGGCTCCGCCATGGCCCGGATGGTGCCCGAAGGCTGGTCCGGCACCCGCGGCTTCGAGCAGTACGTCGAGGCCCTGACGCTCGTGGCACCGATCGCCCAGCGGCACGGTGTGACCGTGGTCGTCGAAGCCCTCAACCGCGGCGAGTGCAATCTCGTCAACACGCTCGATGAGGGCGCCGAGGCCGTGCGGCGCTGCGGGCACCCGTCCGTCCAGTTGCTCGTCGATGTGTTTCACCTGCTGCGCAACGGGGAGTCGCCCGATGCGATCCGCCGCCACGCGGAGCTCGTGACGCACGCGCACCTCGCCGAGAACGAGGGGCGCACCGAACCGGGTTTTCACGGCGATGATTTCCGGCCGTTCCTCCGCGAGCTCCGCCGCGCCAAGCGCTGCCGCCACCTCACGATCGAGTGCAACTGGACCGCCGGCATGGCGGCCGGCGTGCACGCGGCGGTGGCCGAGGTGCGGCGTCAGCTCGCCGACGCCGCGCTTGCCTGAGCGGTCGCGCGCGGACCCGAAGACCCAGAAGGGAACGGCACTTACTCGCGGATCCGCTCGCGCAACTCCACCGGCGCCGCCGCCCGCGCGCGCAGCTTGATGTTCATGAACTCCACCGCGACCGAGAACGCCATCGCGAAGTAGATGTAGCCCTTCGGGATCTTCTGGTGCAGGCCCTCCGCGAGGAGCGACACGCCGATCAGGATGAGGAAACTCAGCGCCAGCATCTTCAGCGTCGGGTGCCGGTGCACGAAGTCGCTGATCGCCCCCGCGAACGCGAGCATCACGCCAAGCGAAATCAGAACCGCCGTCACCATGACCCAGATCTGGTTCGCCATTCCCACGGCCGTGATCACCGAGTCGAGCGAGAAGACGACGTCGATGATGAGGATCTGCACCACCACCGCCGTGAACGAAACCCGCCCCTTCGCCGCCGCAGCGTGCTCGGCGCCCTCCAGCTTGTCGTGAATTTCATACGTGCTCTTCGCGATGAGGAAGAGGCCGCCGATAATCAGAATGAGGTCGCGCCCCGACACCGCGAAACCAAGCACGGCGAAGAGCGGAGTCGTCAGCTTGGCGATCCACGCAATGCCCGCGAGCAGGAGCAGCCGCGTGACCAGCGCGAGGGCCAACCCAATCTGCCGCGCCTTGGCCTGCTCCTCCGCCGGGAGTTTGCCGGCGAGGATCGAGATGAAGATGACGTTGTCGATGCCGAGGACGATCTCGAGCGCCGTCAGCGTCAGGAGGGATACCCAGATTTGGGGGTCGGCGAGGAAGTCCATGGGAAAGCGATACGCTACGACGCCAGAGCGCGTGCCCGCGGTCAACGTCCGTCCAGCCGCGCCCCGCCGCCCACGCGGTCCGAAGCCCTCCACGCACACCGTCGTTTCCGGTGGCGGAACAGTCGATCGACCCGCCATCGAATCTCCCCGGCGAGCGGTCCGGCAGGCTCAGCCGAGAGCGGCTGACACCCCGGGGACCCGCCCGTCCCCGCCCGCCGCCTCCGCCGCCGCGTGTCCCGCGAGCCAGCCAGTCGTCCACGCAGCCTGGAAATTGAAGCCGCCCGTCACGCCATCCACGTCCAAGGCCTCGCCCGCCACGTACAGTCCGGGACAGCGACGGCTGGCGAGGGTGCGGAAATCGATCTCCGTCCGGCGCACGCCGCCGCAGGTCACGAACTCCTCCTTGTTCAGGCTCTTGCCTTCGATCGCGAGTCGCGTCTCCACGCAGGCCCCCACGAGGGCCTCGAAGGCGTCCGCGGACAGGTGCGACCAGGTCGTCTCGGGGTCGATGCCGGCCGCGAGGGTCAGGCGCTCCCAGAGGCGCAGGGGCACCGCGAAGGGGCCACCCGAGGACACGCGGCGCCGGGGATGTGCCGTGCGCTGTTCCCGCAGATCACTCCGGACCTGCTCCCGCGTCCGGCCGGGGACGACGTTCAGCGTCAGGCCGAAGCGGTAGCCGACCGCCGCGAGTTCGCGGGCGCCCCAGGCCGAGAGGGTCAGGATCGCCGGGCCGCTCAGGCCCGCGTGGGTCACGAGCAAGGGCCCACGCCGCCGCAGGGTGGTGTCGGGAACCGACACCTCGGCATCCGCCACCGCCAGCCCGGCCAAGCCATCGAGCCGCGGATCCTGGCAGTGGAACGTGAAGAGGGAGGGCACCGGAGGCTCGACCGTGTGCCCGAGCGTTTCCGCGAGGGTTCCGCCCGAGAGGGTCTTCGTTCCGCCGGTCGCCAGGATCACGCACGCGGCCTCGACCGCCTCCGCCGTCGGACCGCTCGTGGCGACGAAGCCACCGCCGTCCGCGCGCCGCAGTGCGGTCACCGGCCAGCGGGTCCGCACCTCGACCCCGAGCCGCGCAGCCTCCCGCTGCAGGCAGTCGACGATCGTGGCGGAATCGTCGGTCACGGGAAACATGCGCCCGTCCTCCTCGGTCTTGAGCGTGACCCCGCGCTCGGAGAACCACGCAATCGTGTCGCGCGGTCCGAAGCGATGAAACGCCCCGAGCAACTCGCGGCCGCCCCGCGGGTACCGCTTCACGAGCTCGCGGGGCTCGGGACAATCGTGGGTGACGTTGCAGCGACCGCCGCCGGAGACCCGCACCTTGGCCAGCGGGTGCGCGGTCGCCTCGCACAGCACCACGCGCCCCGCCGGACCGAGGCGCTCCGCCGCCGCGATGGCGGCGAAGTAACCCGCCGCGCCACCCCCGACCACCAGGACACTGTACCTGCTCATCCCAGCCACCGTAAGCCACCCCCACGCAATGTCGACCCACCGCGTGCAAGCGTCATGACACCCTGGAAAAAAGCCCGGCCGCCGGAAGGAGATCCGGCGGCCGGAGGCCGAGTCTTCGCTGGGCGACCCGCGGTCTGGCTCGCGGTCCGGACTCGGCCGTGAGCGGGCCGAGAAGGGACGGGGCGGAGCGCGGAAGCGCGGGCGACGCAGCGATCAGTTGTTGCGCTTCTTGCCGCCGGCCGGGCGCATCGCGTCCAGCTTGGCCTGCTGGTCAGGCGTGAGCAGCGCGCGGATCTGGGCGTTGTGCGCCTCGCGGATCTCACGCATCTTCGGGCGCTTCGCCTCGCGATCAGTGGACGTGTCCTGCATCAGCGCACGCAGCGCCTCGCGCTCGTTGTCGAGGATCGGCTTCACCTTCTCAACCTGGGCGGGCGTGAGGCTGAGCTGCTCGGTGAGCATGGCGAGACGATCGCCCTTCTCGCCTTTCTCGCCCTTGCCGCCCTTGCCCGGACGGCCCTCGCGCATCGGCGGCTTGCCCGGTTCGTCAGCGCGGAGCGCCGGGAGGGAGAGCGGAACAAACAGGGCCAGAGCGACGAGGACCAACTTGGATGCTTTCATGGAGTTATCTGTGTTTATGGTGACGTGGTGCAACGAGTAGCGTTGACTCCATGGTAGACGCCACTGCGGGGATCCGGTTACACCCGCGACGTCCCCCGCACCCCTCCCGATGACCTTCACGCAACGCTCCCGCCTCGCGGAGGAGACCGTGGCCGCGACGCTGCGCCGGCTGCCCTCCGCCGTCCGCGACGTCGCGACCCGCGTGCCGGTGGTGTACCACGACTGGCCCAGCGAGGCGATTCTGGGCGACGAGTTCGAACCCGACATCCTCGGCATGTTCGTCGGTCCACCCTACGACGCTCCCACCGGAGAAACGCCGGAGGTCGCACCCCACATCCTCCTCTTTCTGGACAGCATCTGGGACTATGCCGAAGGCGACTCACGCACCTTCCGAGAGGAAGTCCGTCTCACGTACCTGCACGAACTCGGGCACTACCTCGGCTGGGACGAGGACGACGTCGCGGCGCGCGGACTTGAGTAGCGGTCGCGCCCCGCTCGGACCGGCCCCACCCTGGGTCGTCGTCCATCGTCGGCCCCGACGCCTCTGGACATGAAAAAGGCCCGGATGAGGATCCGGGCCTTCGGAGTGGCTGGTGTGACCGCGCCTAGGCGATCGGAGCCCCCTCGCGCTTCTCCTCGGGGAGAAGAAGCCTCACGAGGTGCACGGGCTTACTTTGCCGACTTGGCCGACCGACGGGTCGACAGCCGGTACTCGCTGCCGGCGATCATCAGGAGGACGGCGACCGTTCCATAGCCGAACACGGCGGCGATGCTGCCTGCCTGCAGTTCGATCGCGTTGGCTGCCCAGACGAGCGCGCCAGACAGGATCGCGATCAGCGCCCAAGAGCCGAGGGAGGATTTCGTAGTGATCATAGCTTTCTTTCGTTCAGGCCACCCAGCATGGGCGACCTGCGCCTAGAATACGTCCACTCTAGCAATAGGGGAAATAATCGTTATCTATTCATTCAATCGTTTTCTCCTATGGAACTACAGCAACTCCGGTACTTCGTCGCGGTCGCGGAGACCCAGAACTTCACCCGTGCGGCCGAACGCTGCAGTGTCACTCAACCCTCACTCAGTCAGCAAATTATCAACTTGGAGAAGGAGCTGGGGCACAAGTTTTTCCATCGGCTGGGACGCAAGGCGGTGCCGACGGAGGCGGGGGCGACGTTCCTGCCGCGGGCGCGGCAGATTCTGGCGGGCGTGGATGATGCGACGCGGGAGCTGAGCGACAGCCAGGTGCTGGAGAGGCGCATTCAGGTGGGGGCGATTCCGACGGTGGCGCCGTACCTGCTTCCGCCGCTCATCCAGCGGTGTGGGGAGGAGTTCCCGCAACTCACGATCGAGGTGCGGGAGGATTTCCGCTCCGATTTGATCCGGGGCATCTTGGATGGCGAACTGGATCTAGCCCTGACGTCGCTGCCGGTGGACGAACCCCGGCTTTCCGTTGAGACGATCCTCACGGAGCCCCTGTTGCTCGTGGTGGGCCGTCGGCACCCGCTGGCCCAGACCCCGCAGGTGACGGCGAAACAGCTGGCGGACCACACGTTTGCGCTGCTCGGCAACGCCAGCAGCCTGACGCACCAGATCCAGCGCTTTTGCGGGGATCACGATTTCGAGCCGCGCATCGGTTACCGCTGTGCGCAGATCGCGACGGTGAAGGCCTTGGTTGGGCTCGGGCTTGCGATCTCGATTCTTCCGGAGGGCTGCCGGTCGAAGGATGACGACGCGACCCTCGTCTACCGGCGCCTCAGCGGACGGCAGCCGGAGCGGGAAGTCGCGGTCCTGCGCCACCTCCAGCGCTACCAAAGCCGTGGTGCGGAGCAGTTTCTTCGAGCGCTCCGGAGCTGGTTGGCGGAGCGCACCCGCGACGAACCGGACGACCGCGCGCGAGTTGCCGCGGAGGCGAAAAAATGAAAGAGTCGGGCATGGAAGAACGTCCCCCTGGGGCCACGCCGGCGCTGAAACCCAAGGTCCTGCTGTGGGTCCTCGCCGCCGTGCAGTTCACGCACATCCTCGATTTCATGATCGTGATGCCGCTGGGGGCGCACCTGATGCGGGTGTTCGGGATTTCCCCGACGGAGTTCAGCTGGCTAGTCGCGGCATACGGCGTGGCGGCGGCGCTGGCCGGCTTCCTCGGCGGATTCGTGATGGACCGGTTCGACCGGCGGACCGCGCTGCTGACGCTGTATTCGGGCTTCGGGGTTGCCACGCTGGCCTGCGCGCTGGCGCCGACCTACGGCGCGTTGCTCGGGGCGCGTTTTGCGGCGGGGGCCTTTGGGGGCGTGGCGGGCTCGGTGGTGAGCTCGATGATCGGCGACGTGGTCGAGCCCGGCCGCCGGGGGCGGGCCACCGCGATCGTGATGTCGGCGTTCCCCCTCGCGTCGATCCTCGGCGTTCCAGCCGGGCTCGGATTGGCCGCGCGCTTTGAGTGGCAGGCTCCCT
>CAZEJZ010000014.1:0-18779 GCA_964512415.1 uncultured Opitutaceae bacterium | reverse complement strand
GCCGGCAACCACCGCGGCGAATCAAACCAACGCCCCCACTCCCGCCGCCCCGGCGGTCGCGGGGCTGATGGACAGCACCACCGAATTCAGCAGCTTGGTCACGGTGCTCCCCGACGAGCGTTCCAACGCCGTGGTGATCTCCGGCACCGTCGACGATATCCGCATCATCCGCGAGCTGGTCGAGAAGATCGACGTCCTGCTCGCGCAGGTGCGCATCGAGGTCGTCATTGCCGAGGTGACCCTCAGCGACGAATCCGCCACCGGCATCGAGGAACTGGGACTCAAGATCCAGGGCGACAAGCTGGTGGGCTTCAACGGATCCCTCGCCGGCCCGAGCATCGCCGCCACCAATGGCACGATCACCCGGGGAGCAGGGACGAGCGGCGGCCGCGATCTCGCGGCGGAGATCTCGATCAAGTCCACGCCGCGCAAGGGCAACACCAACATCCTCTCCGTTCCCGCCATCGTCACCACCCACAACAAGGAGGCCCGCTTCTTCGTGGGCGAATCCCGCCCGGTGATCAGCAGCTACCTCGCCGACGGCGCCGGGATGAGCGGAGGCGCCACCTCCTCCTTCGGTGGCTACCGGAGCACCGTGGCGCAGCAGGAAATCGGTATCGAACTGAAGGTGAAACCGCTCATCGGCAATGACGGCTCGGTCCAACTCGACATCAAGCAGAAGGTCGAGGACGTGCTCGGCAACATCACCATCGACAACAATCCGCAACCGCGCATCGGCAAGCGCGAGACCGAGTCGTTCGTCAGCGTGAAGAGCGGCGAAATCGTCGTCCTCGGCGGGCTCCAGCGCGACTCCCAGAGCCGCAGCACGACCCGCCTCGGACCGATTCCGATCCTCGGTGATCTCTTCGGAAGCCGCCGCCGCGAGAAGGGCCGCACCGATCTCGTCTTCTTCGTCCGCCCGTACGTCCTGCAGAACACAGCCGCCGACAACACCGAGCCCATGTCCCGCCTCGAGGACAACCCGCAGAAGGACGCCGTACTCCGCGCCCTGCGGCCCGCCGGCTCGTCGACTCCGGCCCCGTGAGTTCGCCCGCGAAGCCCTTCCGGTCGCCGTCCTTCACCTGAAGCCCACCGCCTGCATCCGCGATGCCGCTTCCCCCGCTCCTTTCCCCCCCGGTACCCGCCGCGCTCGCCGAGCGACTGACCCCCGAACAGCAGCAGGCCCTCGCCGAAACGCCGCGCGGGGGTCGCATCGCCCGGCTCGCCGCGGACCTGGGAATCGACGAGCCATCCTCCCTCGCGCTCGTTGCCGAGGCCACCGGCCTGACCGTCGCCTCCAACCTCGAAACCGACCCGCTCGCTCGCGGTCTCCTGCCCGCACGACTGGTGCACGATTACCAGGCGATCCCCATCAGCGTCGGCACCGAAGGATCCGCCGACCCCGGGGTCGCTGCCGATTCCTCCCCCACCGCCGAGGAACTCGCCCACACGCCACTCCACCTCGCCACGGCATGGCCCGCCGACGAAGCCATGCAGGACTGGCTGCGGACGTTCACCCCGCGGCCCCTCGTGTGGCACCTCGCGGTGCCGGAACGCGTGCACCAGCTCATCATCGAGAACTTCGGCGTCGGCTCGGGCTCACTCGATGACGGCGACGAGGGCTACCTCGCGCCCGAAGCCGCGGCCGCACCCGTCGAGGAAGCGGTCGACGAGGATGCCGCGGTCGTCCGCTTCGTCACCGACGTGATCGCCCAGGCGGTGACGGACAACGCCACCGACATCCACTTCGAGCCGCAGGAGGGCCAACTGCGCATCCGTTACCGCGTCGATGGCCTGCTCGTCCCGGTGCCCGTGCCCGAGAATCTGCTGCGCTTCCAGGACGCCATCATCTCGCGCCTCAAGATCATGGCGCGACTGAATATCTCTGAGCGGCGCCTGCCTCAGGACGGACGCATCAACTTCAAGGCCGGCGGCACCACCCTCGACATCCGCGTCTCGACGATCCCGACGATCTACGCGGAGTCGATCTCGCTCCGCCTCCTCAACCAGAAGAAGGAGGCCTACACCATGGAGCGGCTCGGGATGAGCCCCGAAGAGCAAGCTGCGATCACGCACGTGCTCGACTTCCCTCATGGCATCGTGCTCGTGACCGGCCCCACCGGCTCCGGCAAGTCGACCTCGCTCAACGCCTTTCTCCGCAAGATCAACTCGACCGACCTGCGCATTGTCACGATCGAGGATCCGATCGAGTACGAGGTTCCCGGCGTGAACCAGATGCAGGTCCGACCCGAGATCGGGCTCTCCTTCGCGGGCGCCCTGCGCCACGTGCTGCGCCAGGACCCGGACGTCATCATGGTCGGCGAAATCCGCGACCGCGAGACCGCCGACATCGCGATCCGGGCGTCTCTTACGGGTCACTTGGTGTTTTCGACGCTGCACACCAACGACGCGCCCGGCGCGATCACGCGCTTGATCGACATGGGCATCGAGCCGTTTCTGGTCGCGTCCGCAATCGAGCTGGTCATTGCCCAGCGCCTCGTCCGCCGCCTCTGCCCCGAATGCTCCCGGCCGGAGCCGGTGCAAAAGCTCAAGCTGCGCGACACCCTCGCCATCCTCGGGGTGGATCAGGCCGAGGCGGAGGCGGTGACGACTCTGAGGGCCCCCGTCGGCTGCGATCGCTGCCGCGGGACGGGCTACCGGGGACGCATCGGCATCTTCGAGATCCTGCGTCCCAACGACGAGCTTCATGAGTTGGTGCTGAAGCGGGAGAGCACGCGCGCGCTGACCCAGTGCGCCCGCCGGCACGGCATGCGGACCTTGGAGCAGAGCGGCTGGGAGAAGGTGCGTGCCGGGCACACCACCCTCGATGAAGTGCTCCGGGTGGTCACGGTGACCGAAAAGTAGCCGTCGTTTCCGGTCTGATCGCGCCATGCCTCGCTTCACTTATTCGGCCCGGGATCGCGCGGGCGCGGGTGCGACCGGAGAGATCGACGCTCCCTCACGTCGCGACGCCCTCCGCCTGTTGGCGGCCCGTGGCCTCGCCGTGTCACGTGTCGAGGAAGCGGCGGTTCGCGCCGGACGCGGAGCGACTGGGGCACCCTCGTCCCGACCCGGCGCATCCCGCGGTCCCGGCGGTGCCGCCGCCGCGCCCGGCCGCCGCGAGCGCCTGCCGTTCCTCGTGGCGCTGGAGGACCTCACGTCGTCGGGTTTGTCGGCGGGCGAGGCACTACGCCTGCTCTCGCTGCGCATCAAGGAACCGCGCCTGCGCCAACTCTGCGGACGCCTCTGGGAGCGCGTCGGCGAGGGAGCCTCGCTTTCCGCCGCGATGGCGACGATGCCCGAGGTCTTCGACGCCTCGACCCAGAACCTGATCCAGGCGGGCGAGGCGACGGGGTCGCTCAACGAGGTGCTCAAGCGGCTCATCGCCCACCTCACCGAGCAGCGAGATCTCCAGCGCCAGCTCGCCTCCGCCCTCGCCTATCCGCTCTTCATGATGGTGGTCGCAGGCGGAGTGATCCTCTTCTTCCTGTTCTTCCTGCTGCCGCGTTTGCAGACGCTGCTCTCCTCACTCGGGGGTGAACTTCCGACCTCCACTCAGATCCTGGTGTCCGTCTCGGAATTCGCGCTGCGCTACGGCATCGTGGTGGCGGGCGCCGCGGTGTTCGGCGTGATCGCGGCGTGGCGCTGGTACCAGACCGAGACCGGCCGGGCCGCGGCCGACGCCTTGCTGCTTCGCTTTCCGCCGACGCGCGCCTTCGCCGTCTCACGCACGGTGCTCGCGATTTCCCAGACGCTCAGCGTCCTTTTGGAGAACGGCATCACCACCGCGGAGGCGCTGCGCATGACCGGCCGCCAGATCACCAACCGAGTCCACCGCGCGGCCTTCGAGGCCGCCACCGACCGCATCCTTGAGGGCGAATCCCTCTCCCAAGCCTGGACCCGGACCGACTGCTTTCCGGATCTGGTGCTGGACCAACTCGCCGTCGGCGAGAACACGGGCAACATCGTGCCGGCGCTCAAGAAGGTCGCGGCCGCGTATCAGGAGCGCATCACCCGCCATTTGCACCTCTTCACCCGCGTCATCGCGAGCGGCGTGCTGCTGACCGTCTTCGCATTCGTCGGCTTCATCGCCTACGCGATCGTCAGCGCCGTGTTCCAACTCAGCGCTTCCTTCCAGATGTAGCGGGAAGGAAGCGGTCGCCACCGAGGCGGTCGCGCCTCAGGGCAGTTCGTAGACCTCGACCAGCACGACGCCGGCGGAGCCGTCGACGCCGCTCACCTGGATGGTGTAGCCGCCCGGAGGCACCGTCAGAACCAGGGCCGCATCGCGAGCACCGCTGGTCAGAGGAAACGCACCCACGGACGTCCCGAGCGCCGTAAGGGTATCCGACCCTCCCCAGTTGTCGTTCTGCATGATCTTCACGCCAGAGCTCTTGAACACCTCGATCTTGGGATCGGCCATGGTGTCCGGCACTTGGAACGCGGCCAGGGCCGGGCCGGCGGCCCGAATGAGCAGCGACTTCGCCGCCCCTGCACCGACGCTGAAACCGGCGAAAAGAATCTGGCCCGCGTCGACCTGCGTGCGCGCCGACAGGTTGATGAAACGGACATTGGAGTTAGCAATCGCCGCATCGTAGACCTCCACCATCCCGTTGCCGGTGCCATTGGCCGCCCCCGTCACCTGCGCGGTGTAGCCGCCCGCCGCCAGCGACGGCACCACGACGGCGTCCTTGCTCCCAGCCGGCAGCGCGAAACCGCCATAAGCCCGGCCGTCATCGCCGCTCCAATTGTCGTTCGACGCCACCAGCGGACGCCCTTCCGCGGTGCTGCGCAGGTCGAGCAGCGGATCCGCCAGGAGCGAGGTGACCCCGAACGCGCCGAGGGTGGGACCAATGCCCCGGATGGCAGTCGCCTTCGCACCGGTGCCGCTGGTGACGAATCCCGCGATCAGCGCCTTGCTACCCAGCCCGACGAAGGAGCGCACCGATAGGTTGGTCAGCCGGCTCGCGGTCGCCGTGGGGCTGACGGACAGGATCGTGCCGATGCTGTCCACGGATCCATTGGGATTAGTGACTGTGCAGAAATAGATCCCACCGCTCGCGGCGGTGACGCCGCTCAGCACGAGCGTCGCGCTCGTCGCATTCGCCACCGGCGCCGTGCCCGAATCGCTGACCCGCTTCCACTGGTACGCGAGACTGGGGCCCGATGCGACGACGTTGAGGACGACCGTCTGACCGACGGCGGCCACCACGCCCACCGGGGGTTGCACAAGGATCGAAGGCGGCGTGGCGGGGGCGGCGACCTGGAGCGCAAACGTGGCCTCAGCCTGGTTGCCGTTCGAGTCCGTCGCCTTGACGGAAAGCGTCGTGCTCCCGGAGGCGGTGCCCGGCGTCAGGGTGAGCGTCGAGCCGGACAGCGACGCGGTCGCCACCGCCGGGTTGGAGCTCGTGACGGTGAAGGCCATCACGCCCGGCACCCCGACCGCGGGGTAAACCGGGATGCGGCGCACATCCCGCACCGTGAGCAGATTCGCAGCGGTTGGATTTGCTCCGGCGGTGTAGTTGAAGAGCGGAAAATCATCACTGCTGCGCGGCAGCGCGGCGATCGCATCGGCCACGGTCATGCCCGTGCCGATGACCCGGGCGAAGACGGTGAATCCGCCGTTCTGGTTATTCAGGTTGGCGCTGTTGTCGGCCAGATTGATGAACCACTCGCTGGTCGCGCTGTTCGGGTTCCCGCCCAGCTTCGCCATCGCCAGCGTCCCGCGCGTATTGGAAATCTTGTACTCGTTCACCACCGCCGGGAACGTGGCGATGTGCTCGATGGGGAGGCGCGAGAAGTAGCCTCCGCCCTGGATCACGAACGAAGGCACGGAGCGGTGGATGATCGTGTTGGTGTAGCGCCCTGCATCGATGTACTGGAGGAAGTTGTCGACGGTCCTCGGAGCATCATCCGCCAACAACTCGATGTTGATCCGGCCCACGAGCGTATCGATCTGAGCCAGCGATCCCTTCACGCCCGGCAGCCCGAAGTGATTGCGCAGATCGATGGCGATCGGCGCGCCGCCGAAAGCCGACGACTGCGCCGGGATAGCCTGCGTGAGCGTCGGGACAGTTTGCGCCCGGAGTCCGGCGCAGACCAGCAGAAGAAGGGCGAGCGAGCGCCGGAGGAACATCACGCGTAACACCTTGGAAACCCCTGACCCACCCGCCAAGCCGCAAGTTCCGGGAATTTCGGTCACCGGGTGAACCCGGGCGACGACCTACGGCTGGACTTCGTAGACTTCGATGAGTCCTTCGCCCGTGCCACTCGCCACGCCGCTCAACTGGATGGTGTAGCCCGCGGATCCGGTCGGACCGGGCGGCAGCGAAACCACCAACGCCGCGTCCTTGCTGCCGGGACTCAGGGCGAACGCGCCGACGGCGGCAAACACCGACTCCAAGCTGGGAGACCACGTGTCGTTCTCCGCGATTCGCACCCCGCTCGAGTTGAAGACTTCCACTTTGGGATCCGCCAGAACGCCAGGGACGTTGAATGCGCTCAGGGTCGGACCGATTCCGCGAATCAGAAGCGTCTTCGGGGATGTGCCGGTGATCGTGACACCAGCGATCAGGATGTCCGCACCCGTGCCTACGCGATTGCGCGCCGACACGTTGGTGAGCCGCGGCGCGACCCCCGCGCCCGCGTCGTAAGCCTCCACCAGCACCGTGCCGGCTCCAGTCCCGCTGATCTGCGCCGTCCGGCCGCCCGACACCGCGTTGAGCAAGGCGGCGTCACGGCTCGACGCCGGCAGCGGGAACGCGCCGACCGAGGCGAACGAACCGGCCAGACTCTGGCCACCGCCCCAATCCTCGTTGCTGGCCACCGCAGTCGCACCGTCAAACAAGGCCAGCCGCGGGTCATCCATGGTCGCCGGCACGGCGAACGCCGCCAAGCCAGGGCCCACCGCCCGCACGAGCACGGACTTGGCGCCACCGGCCATCGTGAACCCGACGATCAAGGTCTGGCTCGCCGCGAGGCTGGTGCGCACCGAGACGTTTGAAATCCTGCTCGCCACCGCCGGGATGACAGAAATCGTCGCCGCTCCGCTCACGACGGTCCCCGCCGAATTCGAAACCGCCACGGAGTAGTCCGCCGCATCCGACGCCTGCACCGCCGGCAGCGTAAGGCTGGAATTCGTCGCCCCCACGATGGCAATGCCCGCCTTCCGCCACTGGTAGCTGAGCGGGGCAGTCCCCGCCGCATCCACCGACAGCGTCAGACGCGCACCCGTCACCACCGTCTGCGTGAGCGGCGACGTCACGATCGTCGGCGCCTGCGCCGTCACCACGGTCAACGTGGCCGGCTGGCTCGTGACCGTTCCCCCCGAACCGGTCACGACCACGCGGTACGCGCCCGCCGAGGATGCGCTCACGCTCGGCAGCGTGAGCGTGGCGGACGTCGCACCGGAAATGTTCACCCCGTCACGGGTCCACTGATACGAGAGCGTGCCGCCTCCCGTTGCCACGACGCTGAAGGTCGCCGCCCCGCCGGCATTGACCGAAAGGCTCGCCGGCTGCGTCGTGATGGTCGGCGCAGCGACGGCGCCGGCCTGGACGTTGATGTTGATGGTGTAGGTGATCGAGCCGCCATCCCCGCGCTTGTTGGTGTTGTTCCATCCGCGCACCGAAAGGGCGTAGGAGCCCGCCACCGTGGGGGTGCCGGTGATGGTACCACTCGAACTGTTGAGCAGATCGCCGGAGAGGCCGGGAATCGAGAGCCCGGGCGGCAGGGTGCCGCGGATCTCGTAGGAACCGGCCGACGTCGGCGCGCCCACGAAGGCGAAAACCATCGAGAATGGCTGCCCCACGGTCGCCGTGGCCGGCGAGGAAGGATTGGTCGAGAGCTGCGTCGCCCCGGCCAGCGTGTGATACCCACCGATCGCCGCGGCAGTGACGGCCGAGCGCAGGAGGGCCCCCGCCGGGCTGCTGATGGAGAGTTCCGCCGTGCCGAGAAGCCGGAGCATCGGCGAACGCTGCAGCAGGACCGTGAGCAAGGACGTCGGCACGTACAGCCAACGGAACCGCTGCCAGAGCGCCAGGGTGTTCAACGCAAGGGTATTCATAAACTGGGGAGAGGGGACACGCGTGAGATCAGGGGAGTTCCGATGAAGGTCAGGCTGCGCGGTCAGTTGCACCCGCATCCGCTGCCCCCCACGGACCGCCCGCCGGCCGCGGCTTCACGGGAGAAATAAATGTGCTCTCCCATCGCCTGCGCCAGCGGATCCCGGTCGGGCCGCATCGAGTAGCTGGTGAGCGTGGCGCGCTCCCAAGGCTGCACCGTCGTGCATCCGGTGGCGCCGATGGCCGCGAACGTCAAGAGGAGGACAAGAAGGGCGGAGGGGCGTCTCATGGGGAGAAAGGAAGGGTGAGCGCAGAGGGGCCGAAAGGAATGCGGAGACGGGGTTTCACCGCGCTTCATCGAGCAACTGGCGCACGTGCGCCCGGAGCAAGCGTTCGGTCGCTTCTCCGTGAAACCCTTCGTGGACGAAACGGACCGTTCCCTTGCGATCAATGATGTACGTGGTCGGCATCTTGGGCACCCGCACACGCTTCACCAATCGCTGCTGCGCGTCGCGTACCGTCGCGAAGGGGGGGCGCTGCCGCTCAAGGAAGAGATCATAGGCCGCTTTCTTCTCATCCACGCTCACGCCCAGCACCGTCACTCCCTCCGGGCCCCACTCGCGCTGCAAGGCACCGAGCAGGGGAAACGAAGCTTTGCACGGCGCGCACCACGAGGCCCAGAAATCCAGCACCACGACCCGACCCGCCGTCGGAGCCGCTGAGAGATCTCCCTCCAGCGCAAACTCACCCAGGGCCGGCAGCGGGTCGCCGACGCGAAGCTGGGCGCGCAGGTCACCCGCCAGGGCGAAGAGCCCGACCAACCATGCGACCGACGCAACGAGCAGCGCACGCCAGCGCAGGCCGCGACCGTATCGCAGGCCGCGCCCCGCGGGCGGAACTGGAGGCATGGATCTAGGTGACTTCATAACGGTAAAACCCTCGGCTTTGGTGACGCGCACGGGTCGTCAGGATGCGTCCCTCCGTTCCGTAGGTCTCGCCAATCAGGCGCAGCCCTGCCTCGGGACCCAGCACGAACGCGGAGGTCGACAGCAATCCCGCCTGGAGGCAACTCGGCGCGATGACGGTGACCTGCACGCAGCCGTTGGCCACGGGCCAGCCGGTGCGCGGATCGATGATGTGACCGTAGCGCCGGCCATCAATCGTGACGCCCCGCTGATAATCTCCCGACGATGCCACGCCGACATTCACGGCCGCGACGCTGCCGCGCGCCGTTCCCGGCGCCGCCGGATCCTCCAAACCCACATGCCACGCCGGACGCCCCGGCGGCTGGCCGACCGCGCGGATGTCATGGCCAAAGTCCACCAGCAGCGAGGTGAGGCCGTGCTCCATGCCGAGCTGGGCCACGGCATCCACCGCAAACTCCTTCCCCCACCCGCCGAAGTCCAGGGCCATGCCGACCAGCGGCAGTTGCACCCGCCCCGGCTCGCGACGCACCTTGCCCCAGCCCACCAACCGCTGCGCCGCTGCTACGTCCTCGCGCGTGGGAAGGCGCGGCGCCGGATCCGCAAACCGCCAAAGCCGCAGCAGGGGCAGCGCCGTCACATCGAGGATGCCCTGCGTCATGAAGTGCACCGAGCCGCAGAGCGTGAGCATCTGGTCCATCTCCGCATCCACGTCCACCCAACCACGCCCGGCGGCAGCATTGATCCGACTGAGGGCGCTCTCCGGCCGGAAGCGCGAGTAACGGGCCTCGAATCGCTCCACCCACGCCTTCGCCTCTTCCACGAACGACTCCGCCCGAGAATCCTCCGCACACGCGAACTGCAGGGAGCAGTCCGTCCCGAGCGCCCGCCACACGACCTTGCGCAAGGGCTGCTCCGTCCCCGACGCCACCGGGGCGAACACCACGCGGGTCTGTGCGGGACTGACGATCACGGTGCAGGCTCCGTCGGGCTACCAGCTGAAGTTTGCCCCCACCGTCAGGACGTTCGCGTCCGCGTACGCATCCGCCGGCGTCTTGCCGTCACGCCCGCGCATCGTATACCGCTCCAGCGCCGCGTCGATCGTCAGCCGCTCGGGCCGAACCGTCCAGATGGCCTTCACCCCCACCGTTGCGGTGTCCATCTCCGACAGCCGGTAATCCGCCGAGAAGAACGGCGCCCGGCCCGTCGTGACGGGACCCGGTACGATCGCCGTGCCATCCAAGGAGAGGCGGTAGAAGTCCGCCGCTCCCTGGCGATAGTAGCGAACCGCCGGACGCACGATCAGGCGCTCGCCGATCGACTGGAACCACGCCAACTCGACCGTGTGACTGCGGATACCGTAGTCATCGCGGTAGAAACGGTAACTCCCGTCGAGCGCGCCGTTCATCTCCGGCACCGCGAGGTTCACGCCGCTGAACACGATCCACTTCTCCCGACGGTCGGGGCGGTTTTCCGGGAAGGTCAGCGGGAGCGAAAGTCCAGGCAGCAGCTCGGTGCTCTTCTGGATGATCTTGTAGGGATCCGACAGATACCCGCGGGCCACGCCCCGCGTGACGTTGAGCGACACGGACGCCCGGGGATTCAACAACTGCGTCACGCCGACCACCACATCATCCCCCGTCTTCGTCCGGGGCTCCGGAAGGAAGCGCGCGGTGATGTCATCATCGACCCGCGCATACCCTACCAGCAGGGTCGTGTTCTTCTCATTGAACTCGGTCCGGGTGTTGACCGACCACCCGTTGGAAATGTAGTCGCTCTCGCGGCTGTTGGCATAGCCGACGGCGACGGTGCTGACCGCAAACGCCTGCGAAAGATCGAGCGACCATGCCTTGCGTCGGTCGGTCAGCTTGGCCAGCGGGAGCGGCGCTCCCGGCTTGGCCGCCGGCTGCCCCGTCGGCGACGCGCCGGAGATCGTGTCGATCAGACCGGTGACCTTGAGCTTGGTTGCCACGCCCAGATCGCGCTCGGCGAGGGCGTAGTGCGAGTCCACGCGAATGCGACCGTTTTCCTCCTGCCAAGTCTGGAACTTGTAGCCCAGCTGCCCCTGGGCGCGAGCTTCACGCGGGCCCAGCCACAGCAGCAGTCCGGCCGCCAGCGCGGCACGCCAACGATCGGGGACGCGCGCCAAGGCACCGCCGCGGGACCGAACGGGCAAGATGGGGGTCAGGAAAGCCATGGAGGTCGCAGGAGGAGTGAACGCGCCACGAACGAAATCTCAAGCCATGGGTCAGAGGCAAAATGCCCATGGCATCGGGTGAACACGCCTCACCGCAGCGCCTCGACCGAGGTGATCCGGAAGACGGCCTCCAGTTCCTGCGGACGGCTCGGGACCGTCGCCAGCGAGAACTGCTCGAGGCCGATGTAAGGGGCGCGCTCCGCCAGCTTGAAGTAAAAAGTCTGCAGGTTGGCGTAGTCCGCCCGCCGCGCCCGGAATTCGATCGAGTGGAGCGCGAATTCGTTGGTGCGCTCAGACCGGGCCGCATCAATTTGCCGGTTGCTGGTGATCCCCGCCGCCGCCGCCAATTCGGAGACCTCCGCCGTCAGCTTGACCGCGTCGAGTGACTTCGCCGGATCCAGATTCTGGATCGCCGCCTTCGCCAGCGCCTCGATCCGCTCCCTGCGCTCCAGCCACTGCGTCTGGACGGACAGGTCCGTGGAGATCCGCCGATGCTCCTCCGCGGCCGATCCAAGGCGACGGAGAAACCCGGAGCCCCAGATCGCCACCGCGAGGAGCACGAGCGCCGCCAGGAGCAGCTTCTCGCGCAACAACCGTCCCATGAAGGCCTGTCGGAGTCGACGCATCAGGAGGGCCTCCCCGGCGCTGCCAATGCCTCGGGTTTGAACGTGATGACCAGCACGAAGGTCGTGGTGGCATCGCGCAGGTCATGCTTCGCCACCTCAACCGACGCCACCGCCGGATTTTGCCGCAAGGCGGCCTGATAGAGGGCGAGATCGCCGCCGACCTTCGTCTGCGCCTCGATCTCAAGCGTGTAGAGACCGCTGGTCACGGTCCGGATGAACTGCACGGACGCGGGCTTCTGGGTCCCGGGATTGCCCGCGACCGTGACGAGGGAAATCATCTCGAACGGCCGGAGTCGCTTCGTCGAAAGCTCCTCGATGCGAGTGGCCAGCGCCTGCTGCGACATGATGCGATCGACCGCCGGTTGCTGCGCTTCAATCCGTGCGAGGCGCCCAGCCTGCCAGGTCCGCAACCCGATCAACACGCCCTCTCCGACCGCGAGCAGGACGAGGGCGCCCAAGCCCGAGAGAAAACCGCGCCAGAGAAGCCGCGCACGGCGCTGAGCGCGGCGCCGCGCCGCCAACTCTCCCTTGTCGCGCACGTCGAGATCCGAGCCATCCGTCAGCGGGAGCGTCAGAGTCTGCTCACCCGCCGTCCACTCCGCGTGATGCTCATTTCCTTCTCTGAGAGTCCGTACCGGCGCCGGAAGATCGATCACCCCGGCCCCGACCGAGCCAACGGTGCGCAGCAACCCTGAGCGTACCGCCGCGCGCTCCGCCTCACTGGCCTCCAACGAAAGCGGCGCCGTCGCCACGCGCGAAGGCACCGGCCCGGGCTCACCCCAATGCACCGCGGTGAGGCTCGCGCCGTCCCCCAGCACGACGGTCCGACCCGTCCCGGGATCGAGGCCCGAAGCCAGGATAAAATGCGGGACCACGCGATCCGCCTCCGCCCACTCCGCCTGCTCGTCATCAGTGAACCGCCGCCGGAACGCCGCAAAGACCAGTGCGTGCGGCGAGTCCGCATGCCACACGTGTCCATAAAACAGCTGCCCGACGGGAAAGGGCGAGATGACCTCCAGCGCCAGTTCGACCTCGCGCGCCACGGCCTCCGCGCCGGCCGCGGCGTTCACCGGCACCGCCCGGACAAAGAAGCGTGCATCCGGCAGAAGCACGACGCTCGCCCCCGCCGCCGGAGAGGCGGGCGCTGCGGGAGCGGCCGCGGCCGCGGAGGTCGGTTCAAGGGCAAGGCTCACAGCGTGGTGTCCGGTGCGTGTTCGGCTGACAAAACCACGTTCTCGGTCATTTCCAACAGCGTAAACGGATAGTTCAGCGTTTTCCTGAGTTCCCGCGCCGCCGCCGGCCCGGGCGGCTTCATCGCCGGGACCTCGGCGGCACTCGCGGTGCGCTTGCCCTCCCGCTTTTGGATCTCAACCGGCGCCACCGGCTCGGCTCCATTCGGCGGTGCGACCAACGCCGCCAATTCGTAACGCGAGCCGCCGCGCTCCACGAACACCCGGATGCGCAGGGCCCGCACTTCGACCCCCCACCCCGCCAGCGATGCCTGCCCACCCGCCACCGCCAGCGCCTCGTCCGCCGTGCGGAAGAATCCCGGACCGCGCCGCGCGTAGGGTCCGGCACCGCGCAGGTACTCCGCGAACCGACGCAGTTGCCCCTCGTCAAATCGGCTCCGCGCCGCAAGCGCCCCGGGCGCGGCGGCATTGAGGTTGGGCGCCGGATAGCGATACAGCGAAACCGTCTCGGAAAAGCGGCGCCAATTCGCGTTCGGACGCCCTTGCGCATCGTAGAAGAACTCGTTCGCCACGCCAATCGCAGCGAGCTCCGCAAAGGATCGGAGGGAACGCCCGGGCGGCTGGTAGGGCGTGTCCCCGCGATCATAATCCTCCGGCGCCGGCGCCCCGGCCGTCTTTGGTACATAGTCCGGTTGCATCCAGCCGAGCAACGCATCCGCGAGCCGCTCCGCATCCGCCTCCCGGACTTCCCAACTCTTGAAAAGATCCACCAGCGCCGGCCCATCCATCGTTGGCAGGGAAAGTTTGCCGCTCTCATCCTCGAAGCGGACCCGCACCGCCGCGCCCGACACCGATTCGTAGCCCGCAAACTCCAAGGGATCTGCCCATCCTTCCGCGGGGCTTCGTAAAGCCCCCTGCACTTGCCGGAACTCCTCCAGCACCGCGAGGGTGGTCTCCAACGCCGACTGCGCCTCCCGCCGCAGCCGCGCAATGTCCGCTTCGCGGGTCTCCATCAGAAGATCGTTCCCCGCCTTCTCCATGAAGACGACCAGCGCGGTCGCGGCAAACATCAGCGCAACCAGCACGACCACGATCACGGAACCTTCCCGGCGCCGGAGATGCGCCCGAACCGCCTGAACCTTGACTGAACGTTTGCTGTCCATCGAGCGCCCCAGGTTCAGTAGGTCGGAATCCCCTCCACGGGTGAAGGCACCGTGACGAGGGACTCCTGGGTGTAGGCGCCGTGCTTGAACGTCAGGCGCAGCCGCCGCGGCGCGTCGTACCGCTCGGCATTCTCGCGATTGCGACGGGGCGTGGATTCCGTCCGCCAGCTCCGCGCCTCCGCGTCATAGTAGTCGTACTGGATCGCGGTCACGAGCGGGGAGATCACGGTCTCGCGGGGCGGATCGTCCCCGAAGCGGGTCTCAAGACGCGACTGCCACAGCACCACCAGACCCGCGCCATCGCGTACCGCGAGCGCGCAGACCACTTCCGGGAGCGGGCGATCCGGCCAAACCAGCAGGCGGCTGCCGTCGCGCAACTCGAAGCGGACCAGCGGCCCGCTGGATCCGGTCCGCGGCCGCACCTCGCGCACCCGAACGCCCTCCTGCCCCGGAGCGACCTCGGGCGGCCAGACCGCCCGGCGCAACTCTCGCTCAAGAAACCGCGAGACCGCCCGGACGTGCTGATCGAAGAGACGCGACTCGCTGCGGCGCCCCCAGAGCTCGCTCATCGAGAAGATGAACGTATTCAATCCGACCAGCACCAGGCCCACCAACGCGAGCGAGACGAGGATCTCGAGCAGCGTGAATCCGCGCCGCGCGCCGCCCCCGCGGGAGCCATTGCACCGGGTCGTCATCGCGCCAGTTCCTCCGCGATGCGGACGATCCGCTTGCGCATCTCCGCCCGCCGCTCGTCGCGCTCCGCCGCCTCCGACCAGGTGGGCCGGAGCACCCGGAACTCCTCCTCCACCTCGCTTCCCTTCGCCGGCGGAGCCTCCTCGAGACGGCAGCGGAAGCGAACCGTGAAGAGATCGGGCAGTTCGGTCGGCTCGATCTCCGCCCGCCACTCCACCCGCCTTCCCTCGCTGGACCGGAAGTCTCCACCCTCCTCCGCCTTGCGCCGGTCGGGCTCGGCCAGGAGCAGGGCGCGCGCAAAGCGGAGGTCGTCCTGCTGCCGCACGACTCGCGCCATCGTCTGGTAGGCGTTGAGCACATTCAGGTACGCCCCGCCCAGCACCGCCGCCGCCAGCGCGAAGATCACCAGCGCCGCCAGCACCTCCAGCAGCGTGAAGCCACGGGAACGCTGCGGCCTTCGGAATCCTCGCCTCCGAGAAGTCATGATCGCGGCCCTCACGATGAGCCCCGTCCGCGGCCGGGCGTCTCGCGCGCCAGCACGGGCGCGCAGGTCCAAGGATCGATCTGCAGGTAGCGCGGCTCGCCCGCTCGGCGGTTGCGCAGCTGCACGCGGAAGGAGGAACAGGTGCCGTCGGCGTAGAACGTGACGAACGGCAGCGGCTGCGTCTCCACCAGCGAGCCGCCGATCAGGACGGTCGCGCCGCCGGTCGTCCCCGCGCTCAGGAACTCGATCAGCAACTCGCCCGCCACCGGCACGGGAAAGCGCTGCGTGCCCTCGCGGGTCGTGGCGGAAAACGCCTTCGCCTCACTGTCGTAGGCGAGCCGGACGTCCTCCCCGCGCAGCAGCGCGTAGCGACGCGCCTCGGTCGCCGCCTTCCAGAAGATCTCCTCGGCCGAGCGGCCCCGGCCCTGGAGCAGGCGACCGACTCCTCCGACAAAGAGGGCGGCCAGCAAACCAAGCAACCCGAGCGCGAGCAGCACTTCCAGGACCGTGAACGCGCGCGGGCGGCGCGAAGGCGACCGAGACTGCCGCGCGCCCCACTCCATGCGCTCACCAGTTCCCAATGTCGTCGGCCGTACCGTCCGTCTTGTCCGGACCCTTCGACCAAAGATCGTAGCCCGTCTTGTTCTTCACCGCCGGATACCGGTACTGATAAGGCTCCTGCCACGGATCGAGCGGCAGCTTGCCGCCCTTCACGTCCAGATACGGACCACCCCAGCGGTCCGACTTGTTGGCCGGCGCAGCCATGAGCGCCGCCAGTCCGTCCGCCGTCGAGGGAAAGTCTCCCATGTCCAGACGGTACGCCGTGAGCGGCGTCTTCATCGTCGTCTGCACGAACATCTGCGTCACCTTAACCTGATTTCCGCCGAGGATCCCGGTCACGTTGCTGACCGCGAGGCCGACGAGCAATCCGATGATTGCGAGCACCACCAACACTTCGAGCAGCGTGAAGGCACGGCGGCGGACCGGTCCGGCGACCGGGGCCCGCACCGGCCTCCGGCGGGGGGAGTGAGCAGGAAGAACAAACCGCATGGGCGCAGCCAACACGCGCGGCGGAAGACTGTCGAGCCACGACCCAAGCGTCCCGACCGCAGCCCGCATCCCACCGCCAAGCTACTGCAAAACACCTGCCAAGGCCCTTTCGCCCGTTGACACCCGCAGTCGCCGGGGGACACTTCTCTTCCGGCGGCGCCAAGCCCCGCAACGCCCCATGTCCAACCTGCTCGGCTACTTTTCCAACGACATCGGCATCGATCTCGGCACCGCCAACACCCTGGTGTACGTGCGCGACAAGGGCATCGTCCTGCGCGAGCCGTCCGTGGTCGCCATCGACACCCACACCCGCCACGTGCGCGCGGTCGGAGACGAGGCCAAGCGCATGCTGGGCCGCACGCCGGGCAACATCACCGCCATCCGACCGATGAAGGACGGCGTGATCGCCGACTTCGATGTGACGGAGGCGATGCTGCGTTACTTCATCCGCAAGGTGCACAGCAACGCCCTGCGGGTCGCCCCGCGGGTGGTCATCGCGATCCCGTCCGGCATCACCGAGGTGGAGAAGCGCGCGGTGAAGGACTCCGCCACGCGGGCGGGCGCGCGGGACGTGATCACCATTCCCGAGCCGATGGCGGCCGCGATCGGGGTCGGCCTGCCGATCGACGAGCCGGCCGCCAACATGATCGTGGACATCGGCGGCGGCACGACGGAGATCGCGATCATTTCCCTTTCCGGCATCGTCTTCTCGAAGTCGATCCGCATCGCCGGCGACGAACTCGACGCGGCGATCATCAACTACATGAAGCGGGCCTACAATCTCCTGATCGGCGAGCGCACCGCCGAGGAGATCAAGCTGCGCGTCGGTTCGGCTTACCCGCTCGACGAGGAGCTGACCATGGAGGTCAAGGGCCGCGATTCGGTCGCGGGCCTGCCCAAGACGATCCACATCACCTCGCAAGAAATTCGCGAGGCCCTCAGCGACACGATCGGAGCGATCGTCGATGCGGTGCGTACCACGCTGGAGCGCTGCCCTCCGGAGCTGTCCGCCGACCTCGTGGACCGCGGCTTCGTCCTGGCCGGCGGCGGATCGCTGATTCGCGGGATCGATCGCCTGCTCAGCGAAAAGACTGGCCTGCCGGTGACGGTCGCCGAAGACCCCCTTTCCGCCGTCGCCAACGGCACCGGCGCGGTGCTCAACGACCTGAACTGGGTGATCCAGAACGTCTGAACCAGGCCGCCGGTGGTGGATCGCCGGGCCCGCCCGCGCGCGCCCCGCGACCGCTTCCTCCCCGGTCCCGCGTCCCGTGCCGCAACGCAGCCTCCACGCCAGCCGGCCCTTCCTGCTTCTCGGACTCCTGCTCGCCGGTTGGCTTTTGGTGCCGACGCTGGTCAAGCGGGTCCTGAGCATCAGTTTCTTCGAGTTGCAGGCGCCGGTCAGCCTCGCCGCCTCGCACGTGCGCGATCTGCAGGACTTCTGGTCGCTGCGCACGCGGACCCGGCACGATCTCATTGCGGCCGGACGCGATCTGGCGCGCCTCAACGCGAGCTACGAGGTCACGCTCCAGCAGACGGAGACGCTGCGTCGCGAGGTCGCGCGCCTGGAGGCGTTGCTCCGCATCCCGACCCTGCCCGGCTACCGCAGCGAGCCGGCCCGGATCGCCCGCCGGGACTTCAACGCGTGGTGGCAGCGCCTGACGATTCGCAAGGGGCGCAACTACGGCATCACGGTGGGATCGCCGGTCATCTTCAGCGGCGGGGTCGTGGGAAAGGTGGCGGAGGTTCACGCCTACACCGCCGTGGTCGACCTGATCAGCAGCCCGACCCTGCGCATCGCCGCCACGCTCGAGGGCGACACGCGGCCCCTCAGCTTTCAGGGCGGAAACAATCCCGCGTTCGGACCGGCCCGCGGGATCGTCGACTATGTCCCGACCGACGCCTCCGCCAGCGAGGTCGTTCCTCGCCGGATCGTCACGTCCGGACTGGGCGGCGTGTTTCCCGCCGGCTTGATCATCGGCGAAGTCATCCGACTCGAGACCAGCACCGATGGGCTTTTCAAGACCGGCGAGGTCCGGCTGGATCCCCGCCTGTCCGAGCTCGCCGAAGTGACCGTGCTCGTGCCCGAGCGCACGGATTGACCCGGAGCCTGCCATGCGGCGTACGCTCGTCTTCTTCGTCACCCAGTTTCTCCTCTGGGCACTCGTCTCCCAGGTGAACCATGAGCTGAGTCCGTGGGGCGTTTCACTTTTCATGGGGGGACTCTTCGTGGGTTTCTCCGCCCTGCACTTTGATCGCCGCGAGGCGCTCGTGGGAGCGTTCGCCGCGGGGTTCCTCCACGACGTGGGCACGCCCCTGCCCTTCGGCACCCATGCGCTCGCGTTCGCCGCCGCGGTCGTGTTCATCCAGCACGTGCGCCACCGGCTGAACCG